>NZ_CP136423.1:3300000-3590609 GCF_034356035.1 Blautia hydrogenotrophica DSM 10507 | reverse complement strand
CTTGCATCTCCTAATCTATACTTATTGAGCTTGTCCAATACGACATACTTATTGAGGTATGTACAAATATGAAAAAAATTTTCTGGCAAAAGACAACACTTACCCGTATATATATTATAATAAATATGTGTATTTCGCAATCCTAAAATGGGGATATCATGGTGGAAATCTAAAGATTTCTATGTGGATATGGGGATAAAAAGTTACCATAATAAATGAAAAGCTTTAAAAATGTGTATAACTGAGCGAAAAATGAAAAATCTTGTAAAATCAAGGGGTTTAAGGTAAAAATGTGTAGAAATAGTGGATAGTAAAACCAGTCATACACAATAAATCCACGTATAATCCACGGAAAAAAGTAAAGTTATCCACAAGTTATCCACAATTTGTGGATAATATTACGTAAACCGAAATAAAAGAAAAAAGTAACTATTGAGCCGTTTAAACTCAGATTCGCAGTGGTCTATGCTTTTCCGTCGCACACGCGGCGGAATCTTCGCTGATGGCTGAATAGTTACAGAAAAAACTTTTATTTTCTACTTTATACTTGACGTAGACAATGTTTATGAATATAATGGAAATGATGTTCTATGAAGAAAAATAGCAGAATTTAAGAATAGATAAAGGAGGTGCTGACCTATGAAAATGACTTTTCAGCCGAAGAAGAGATCCAGAGCAAAAGTTCATGGATTCAGAGCAAGAATGAGTACAAAAGGCGGACGTAAAGTATTAGCTGCCAGAAGATTAAAAGGAAGAAAGAAATTATCAGCATAAGACCGCATTTATGTGGTCTTTTCTTCTCTTGGTAAATTTAGACGGCATATATAAATAAGAAGGGACAGGAGTCCTAGAGAGTAAAGAGAAGGAAAAATTTATGGAATTTTCGGAGTCGTTAAAAAAAAATAGAGATTTTCAAATCGTCTATCGTTGTGGAACATCACTTGCAAACCGTTATCTAGTTATGTATGTGCTGGAAAATGAGTTAAAAAAAAATCGTTTGGGAATATCAGTAAGCAAAAAGGTCGGCAACAGTGTAGTAAGACACAGGCTGACCAGATTGATAAGAGAGTGTTATCGTCTGAATGAAAGCAGATTTCAGGTAGGGTATGATATTGTGGTAATTGCCAGAGTATCTGCAAAAGATCAAAATTATAAGAAGATCGAACAAGCGCTTCTTCATTTAGGAGAAAACCATAAAATTCAATCAGGTAGGTAAGATGTTAAAGAAATTTATGATAAAAATTATAAAATTTTATCAAAAATATCTGTCTCCGATGAAGAGAACAAGATGTCCGTATTTTCCAAGCTGTTCACAGTATGGCTTGGAGGCAATACAGAAATATGGAGCAATAAAGGGCGGATTGCTGGCAATTTGGAGGATTTTAAGATGTAATCCATTTTCCAAAGGTGGATATGATCCGGTACCCTAAGTTCAGGAGGAAATAGTTTTGGAATTATTAATAGCGACAAAAAATGGGATCCCCATCATTGGACAAATAGGTTCTGTCTTGGGTTGGATCATGGACGGTATTTTCAAAGTTTTGAACAGTATGTTTGGAATAGAGAATATTGGTCTTTGTATTATCATTTTTACAATTCTCATGTATTTACTGATGACTCCTCTGCAGATTAAGCAGCAGAAATTTTCTAAATTAAGTGCGGTTATGCAGCCGGAGATCACAAAGATTCAAAAGAAATATCAAGGAAAAAGAGACCAGATTTCCATGCAGAAAATGCAGGAAGAAACTTCTCTGGTTTATCAAAAATATGGCGTTTCACCGACAGGAAGTTGTGTGCAGTTAGCTATCCAGTTTCCAATATTGATGGCGTTATGGCAGGTAATTTATAAAATACCTGGATATGTAGGAAGCGTGAAAGGTGTATTTACTGATGTAGTAAATCAGATTGTCGGTGTCAGCGGTTATAGTGATTTAATTCAGAATTTTATGACAGACAACCATGTAACCCGTGCAAAGCTTATCATGGATGGGGCAAATGCCACAAAGGATTCTGTCATTGATGTGTTATATAGTTTTTCTCCAGATCAGTGGAGAAGTTTTGCCGATATCAAGGAATTTGCCGGTTTTTCTGATGTAATACAAAGTACAGCCAGTAGTCTGTCTGATATGCAGATTTTTGGTGTGTTGAATATCGCAGACCAGCCTTTGACGATTATTAAATCAGCTTTTGGAAGCGGTTCTTGGTTGGTATTGGCAGCAGCAGTGCTAGTACCACTGCTGGCATGGCTGACTCAGTGGCTGAATTTCCGTTTAATGCCTACTGCGAGTCAGAATAATAATAACAATAAAGATAATCCTATGATGAATTCTATGAAGACTATGAATACAATTATGCCTGTATTTTCGGCAGTAATGTGTCTAACATTGCCAGTTGGTATCGGTATATACTGGATTTCTGGTGCTGTTATCCGTAGTGTTCAACAGGTGATTATCAATCGTCATATGAGCAAAATTGATATGCAAGTTCTGATTGAAGAAAATATGAAGAAGGCCGAAAAGAAACGAGAAAAGCAAGGTCTTCCCCCACAGAAAATTACAAGTCAGGCTCATCAGAATGCGAGAAATATTGATAAAAATACTAAAGGAGCAGGAAGTTCCGAAAGAGAGAAGAAGGTAGAACAGTCTTATCAGAATGCACAGTACGCAAAACCTGGAAGTTTGGCGGCGAAAGCTAATATGGTTCGAGAATTTGATGAGAGGAATAAGAAGAAAAAGTAATCGAATTGGAGGGGATTACAAATGGAAGAGTATATTCAGGTTTCTGCAAAGACAAAAAATGAAGCGATTACCAAGGCGGCTATTGAGCTGGGAACTGCCAGTGATGAATTGGATATTATTGTAGTAAGTGAAGGAAGTTCAGGATTTTTTGGTATAGGCAGTAAGCCAGCTATTATTAAAGCTAGAAAAAAGGCAGAAGAGATTATAGAAGAAGAATCCCTGAAGGAATTGGAGAAAGAAGTTGTGGAGACTGTAAATCCTACAGTAGAATTGAAGCAGGAAAAGGTCTCAAAGAAACCCCAGGTAGAGAGACCTGCCAGGGAGAAAAATACCAAGAATACTCATAAGAAAGAAGAAAGACAAGATATAGTAAAAGCTGAGGTTAAAGAGAAGACAGGTAAAGAAAAGATAGCGAAGGAAAAGCCTATCAAAGAAAAACCTGTCAAAGAAAAAGTAGTGAAGGAAAAACCAGCAAAACAGACAGAGATACTCACGAATCCAGAAGAAATAAAGGAAATCGAAAACAGAGCAAAAAAATTCTTAGATGAAGTTTTTGCGGCGATGAGTCTTGATGTGGAGATTAAGATTGTCTACAATAAAGAGGACGGCTGTCTGGAAGCGGAGTTTCTTGGCGACGATATGGGAATTCTGATTGGTAAAAGAGGACAGACTCTGGATTCTCTTCAGTATCTAACGAGCTTGGTAGTAAATAAAAACAGACAGGGATACATCCGTGTGAAATTAGATACGGAAGATTATAGAAGGCGGAGAAAAGAAACTCTCGAAAACTTGGCCAGGGGTATCGCTTATAAGGTTAAAAAGACCAGAAAAGCCGTGGTATTAGAGCCAATGAATCCTTATGAGAGAAGAATTATCCATTCAGCGCTTCAGGGAAATCGCTATGTGGAGACGACAAGTGAGGGAGAGGAGCCCTACCGTCATGTAGTCGTAAAACTCAAAAGGGAAAGATAATCTAAAGAATATCAGTATTTGAAAAACTTTAAAGTTGTATGAATGAACAGAAAAATGTTATTCTAGGTGAAAGCGTGAATAACACGACTTGTACGTGTGCGAACCTAGAATAACATTTTTTTATGTAATAGGAAAGGCATTGTCATGCTAATGCATGAAAGTCCTTTCCTATATAAGAAAAACTTATTATACTAAGGTATAAAATATTGGGGAGGTATCGGTTATGAATACAACGATTGCAGCGATATCCACAGCTATGAGTGCTTCAGGGATAGGAATTGTTAGAATTAGCGGTGAGCATTCGGTGGATGTGATAAAAAAGATATATCGATCGAAAAACGGAAAAAAGCAGTTAGACCAAGTGCCATCCCATACCATTCATTATGGTTATATCTATGATGAAGAGGAAATGATCGATGAGGTATTAGTGATGGTCATGAGAGCTCCAAGGACGTACACAGGGGAAGATACCGTAGAAATTGATTGTCATGGCGGAGTCTGCGCAATGAGAAGAGTCTTGGATACGGTTTTGAAGCACGGAGCGAAAACAGCAGAGCCCGGAGAATTTACGAAACGAGCTTTTTTGAACGGAAAACTGGATTTGTCACAGGCGGAGGCTGTTATAGATGTGATAAATTCTAAGAATGAGTTTGCTCTGAAAAGTTCTATGAGTCAGCTTAAAGGTTCTGTGAAAAGGGAAATCGAGAAGATCAGGTCTTCTCTGATTTATCACATCGCCTATATAGAATCGGCTTTGGACGATCCGGAACATATCAGTATAGATGGATATGGGGAGGAACTGAAAATGACGACGACTCAGGAAAAAGAAAAAATATACCGGCTTTTGAGTACTGTAAGAGAAGGCAAAATGATAAGAGAGGGAATTCAGACAGTCATTCTCGGAAAGCCAAATGCCGGAAAATCCTCTCTTCTCAACCTTTTAATAGGGGAAAATAAAGCGATTGTGACAGACATTGCGGGTACTACTAGGGATGTACTGGAAGAATGTATTACTCTGTCAGGTATTTCATTGAAAATTATTGACACAGCCGGGATTCGGGATACAGAGGATTTGGTTGAACAGATCGGTGTGGATAAAGCAAAGGAAATGGGGAAAGAAGCGGACTTAATCCTGTATGTTGTGGATTCTTCTGTTCCATTGGATGAAAATGATGAGAAAATTATAGAAATGATGGAAGGAAAACAGGCGATTGTTCTTTTAAATAAAACGGATTTAGAGTCAGTTGTAGAAGAAGAAGAGTTGAAGGTGAAAACAGGACATTTTGTTTTACCAATTTCCGCAAAAGAGGAAACAGGAATTCAAGATCTGGTGGAAAAAATTAAAGAGATGTTTTTTGATGGAAATATTACTTTTAATGATGAAGTGTATATCACAAATGTTCGTCAGAAGGAAGCTTTAGAAGAAGCCTATCACAGCTTGGAATTAGTGGAACAAAGTATATCTATGGGAATGCCGGAGGACTTTTTTTCTATAGATCTCATGAATGCATATGAGGCACTGGGAAGAATTCTGGGTGAATCTGTGGGAGAAGATCTGGTGAATGAGATTTTCAGCAAATTTTGTACAGGAAAGTGAGAAAGGAGAAATCATGAAACGGCTGACGGAATCGTATGATATCGTAGTAGTTGGAGCAGGACACGCCGGATGTGAGGCGGCTCTTGCTGGTGCACGGCTTGGGTTTTCCACCGTGATGTTTACTGTGAGTGTGGACAGTATTGCAATGATGCCGTGCAATCCCAATATAGGAGGAAGTTCAAAAGGACACTTGGTAAGGGAAGTGGATGCACTTGGCGGGGAGATGGGAAAAAATATAGATAAGACTTTTTTGCAGTCCAAAATGCTGAATCGCTCAAAGGGACCGGCAGTACATTCTCTGCGTGCTCAGGCGGATAAACAAAGATACAGTAATGAAATGAGAAAGACTCTGGAAAATACTCCGAATCTGACCATAAAGCAGGGTGAGGTAACGAAGCTTCTTGTGAAAGACGGAAAGATTACAGGAGTGGAGACTTATTCAGGAGCTGTCTATGACTGTAAAGCGGTGATTCTGTGTACGGGTACCTATTTGAAAGCGAGATGTATTTACGGCAATGTGAGCAGTGATACGGGGCCGAACGGTCTTCAGGCGGCAAACCATCTGACAGATTCTCTGAGAGAATTGGGAATAAGGATGTATCGCTTTAAGACGGGGACACCGGCCAGAATTGCGGGAAATTCCATAGATTACAGTAAGATGGAAGAACAGTTCGGGGATGAGAAGATTGTACCATTTTCTTTTTCTACAGATCCGGAAAGTGTACAGATTCCGCAAATTTCCTGTTGGTTGACTTATACCAATGAGAGAACGCATGAGATTATCCGGGAGAATCTGGACAGGTCTCCGTTGTTTTCAGGTATGATTGAAGGAACAGGTCCTAGATACTGTCCGTCTATTGAAGATAAAGTGGTACGTTTTGCAGATAAAAATAGACATCAGGTGTTTATCGAACCAGAAGGACTGTATACGAACGAGATGTATATAGGTGGAATGTCCAGCTCTCTTCCTGAGGATGTCCAGTATCAGATGTACAGATCTGTGGCAGGACTGGAAAACGCCAGAATTGTGAAGAGTGCCTATGCGATTGAATATGATTGTATCGATGCGAGACAGCTAAATGCGACTTTAGAGTTTAAAAATATAAAGGGGTTGTTCAGCGCGGGACAGTTCAATGGAAGCTCCGGCTATGAGGAGGCGGCCGCTCAGGGACTGGTGGCTGGAATCAATGCCGCTTTAAAGATTCAGGGTAGAGATTTCATGGTATTGGACAGATCGGAGGCTTATATAGGAGTGTTGATTGATGATCTGGTCACGAAAGAAAATCATGAACCCTATCGAATGATGACTAGCCGGGCGGAGTACAGGCTGCTTTTAAGACAAGATAACGCGGATTTGAGGCTTAGAAAAAAAGGATATGAAGTGGGATTGATCGACGAAGAGGTTTATCAAAGAACTTTGGAAAAAGAGCGATTAATCGAAAGGGAGATTAAGAGGATAGAACATGTGACTTTAGGAGCTTCAGAAGCGGTTCAGAACGTACTAGAAAGGTATCAAAGTACGGCCTTAAAGAGTGGAACAACGCTTGCAGAGCTGATTAGGCGTCCGGAGCTGAATTATGAAATCTTAGCTGAAATAGACCCAGAACGTCCGCAGCTTCCTTGGGATGTAAAAGAACAGGTCAATATCAACATAAAATATGATGGATATATCAGAAGGCAGAAAAAACAGGTGGAACAGTTCAAAAAATTAGAGGAGAAAAAGATACCTGAGAATATTGATTATGATGAGATCAGCGGACTAAGAATTGAGGCGAAGCAAAAACTGAAATTATATCGTCCAATGTCTATTGGTCAAGCTTCGAGAATAGCAGGTGTGTCTCCTGCGGATGTATCTGTGCTCCTTGTATATATGCCTAGATTTTATAAAAAAAGAGAGGGGGAATAAGATGTACGATCTCACAGTTTTGGACAGAGGATGCGCAGAATTGGGAATACAGCTTGAACAAAGACAGAGAGAACAATTTGTTCAATATTATGAACTGTTGATTGAGTGGAATAAAGTGATGAATCTCACGGGAATCACAGAGTTTGAAGAAGTGCTGCAAAAGCATTTTGTGGACAGCCTATCAGTGAAGAAAGTAGTAGATTTGACAAAGATAAGCAGGGTGATTGATGTGGGTACTGGTGCTGGATTTCCAGGAATTCCACTGAAAATTGTATTTCCAGAATTGAAGATTACATTGTTGGATTCGTTGCAAAAGAGAATTAAATTTTTAAATGAAGTGATAGGGAGATTGTGTCTGAAGGATATAGAGGCGATTCATGGAAGGGCAGAGGAATACGCTCGCAGGAAAGAATACAGGGAACAGTATGATTTGTGTGTCTCTAGGGCCGTTGCGAATCTAGCCTCTTTGTCGGAATACTGTCTTCCTTACGTGAAGGTAGGTGGTTGGTTTGTTCCATATAAGTCAGGAAAGATACAGGAAGAGCTGGAAAACTCGAAAAAGGCGATGGAATTGCTGGGAGGTAGAAAAAAAGAAGTTGTTTTCTTTCAGCTGCCTGACAGTGATATTGACCGTTCTTTGGTAATTGTGGAGAAGGCGAAAAATACCTTGAAAAGATATCCGAGAAAGGCCGGAATGCCGACGAAGGAGCCTTTGATCTAACAACAAATGAAGCATTTATTGAGAAGCAGAGATATGGAGATGTCTCTGCTTCTTTCACATTATAAACACATTTCTACCCCATTTCCATCACAAAAAAATCGTAGAATTGATCTGTGACTGTGAGGTGTTACGGTTTACTCACTTACAGTTCGTGAGCAGTAACATGCTTCGTGATGCACACAAACTGCTGTTTACAGCAGTTTGGTGCAAATACGTCTCGGGATTTTTGTACAAATGTACAAAACACCTCGCGGAATATTGGAGGCATGAACTGTAACCGTGAGGGTTCTCTGTTTTTAAATCTAAGTTTGAAGGAGGAGAGATTATTTGATTGAGGTAAAAAATTTAGTCAAGAGATATGGAGATCATTTGGCGGTGGATGATCTCAGTTTTACAATCGAAGAAGGAAAGATTTATGGCTTTTTGGGGCCAAATGGAGCAGGAAAATCGACGACAATGAATATGATAACAGGGTATATCGCATCTACAAGCGGTGATATTTTCATTGACGGGCACAATATCCTGGAGGAACCGGAGCAGGCGAAAAAGTGTATTGGCTATCTGCCGGAACAGCCGCCGGTTTATGGGGACATGACAGTGGAAGAATATCTGAAATTTGTTTCGGAGTTAAAGAAAATTCCAAAGGAAAGAAGAATGTCAGATATATCTGAGGTTATGGAGTTAGTGAAAATAACGGATATGTCCCATCGACTGATTAAAAACCTTTCCAAAGGTTATCGCCAACGTGTAGGGCTGGCACAGGCAATCTTGGGATATCCGGAAGTCATTATTTTAGATGAGCCTACAGTCGGCCTGGACCCAAAGCAGATTATTGAAATCAGGGATTTGATTAAGAGTTTAAAAGAAAAACATACTGTAATTTTAAGTTCGCATATTCTCTCAGAAGTGAGTGCGGTGTGTGATTATATTTTAATTATTTCCCATGGAAAGCTTGTGGCCAGTGATACGCCGGATAATCTCAGTCAGTTGGCTTTGGGTTCGAATACGTTGAAAATTACGGTGAAAGGGACCAAGGAGACGGTAGAAGCTGCCTTAAAAGAGATGGAAAATTTAGAAGAATATCAGATCAAAGAGTCCTCAAACGAGACAGACGCAGTGGATGTCACAATCAAGACTGTGGAGAAGACAGATGTGAGAGAGGATGTTTTTTATAAAATGTCTGAAGTTCGGTGCCCAATACTCCAAATGCAGATGAATCAGGTATCTCTGGAAAATATTTTCCTGGAGCTGACAGAGGATTCAGACAAAGAGGAGGAGAAACCGGAGAGAAAATCCTTTTTTAAAAAAAAGCGTGAAGGATTCCTGGAAAAAAAGGAATTAGAAGAGGAAGAGATTCTGGAAAAGGGGGATGACGAAGATGCTGGCAGTTTATAAAAAAGAATTAAAGACTTATTTTACTTCTGTGATCGGATATCTTTTTATCTCCTTCATTCTTGTACTGATAGGTATATACTTTACAAGCTATAACATCGGGGCAGCTTATCCCAAGTTTGAGGTTACTTTAAGCGCGGGAACCTTTGTCTTTCTAATTGCAGTTCCAATTTTGACGATGAGGATACTTGCAGAAGAGAGGCGACAGAAGACAGACCAGCTTCTTTTTACCTCTCCGGTTTCTATAGGAAGAATTGTAATGGGTAAGTATTTAGCGTTGGTGACAATCTACTTAGTTCCCATTGTTATATTGTGCTTTTATCCTTTGATACTCAGACAGTATGGAGAGGTGACTTTAGGGTCGGCATACTCTGCTATTTTAGGATTTTTTCTGTTGGGATGCGCGAATCTGGCAATAGGTGTATTTATGTCTGCGGTGACAGAGAGCCAGGTAATCGCGGCGGTGCTTACGTTTTTAGTGTTGTTTGCCTGCCATGTGACAGAAGGAATTTCTTCCTTTTTTTCAGAAACAGCATTTACCTCCTATGCGGCTTTTGTCGTGGTGTTGGCTGTCCTTACATGGGGATTGTATACGATGATTCATAATACATTTATATCGGTGACAATTGGTGTAGCAGCAGAGGTAGCGCTTTTGATTGCATATCTGACTAAAGCGAGTATATTTGAGGGGGCAATTCAAAAGGTTTTAAATATATTCAATATTAGCGGCCATTTTGATAATTTTATCAATGGAATTCTGGACATACAGGGAATTATATATTTCTTGTCAGTGGTAATTGTATGTATCTTTTTGACAGTACAGTCCATTGCAAAGAGACGCTGGAATTAGGAGGGCCCAAGTTATGAAAAAATTTAAGATAAATGGAAAAGGACTTGTGGGGACAATCAATAAGAAACAGATGAAAAAAGGGTCTTATAGTATTGCAATTACAGCTATCGTGATTGCGATAGTGATAGCTGCGAATTTAGTTATGGCAGAGATTCCCTCTCAATATACACAGGTTGATGTCAGTGAACAGAAGTTATATACAATATCAGATGAGACACAGAAATTGTTGAAATCTTTGGATGAAGATGTCACCATGTACTTTATTGTACAGTCCGATAACAAGGATGGAACTGTGGAAAAATTGCTGGAACGATATGAGGATGCTTCTTCGCATATCAAAGTAAAGCAGATGGACCCTGTTCTTCATCCTAGCTTTACAGATAAATATACGTCTGAAGAGTTGGCGGAAAACAGTGTGATTGTGGTATGCGAAGATAAGAGCAAAATAGTAGACTACAGCTCTATGTACCAGCAGGAAATGAATTCATATAGCATGTCCTATGAAACGACAGGATTTGATGGGGAAGGGCAACTCACGAGTGCGATTTCTTATGTAACTTCAAATGATTTACCGATGATGTACAATATAGAGGGGCATGGAGAGAGTAGCTTGAGTTCATCTCTAGAATCGTCCATTAAAAAGGGTAACATAGATGTACAAAGCTTAAATTTGCTGACAGAGGGAAAGGTTCCGGAGGATGCTGACTGTATCCTTATAAATTCTCCGACAAGTGATTTTTCAGAAGATGAAAAAAATGCAGTGATTGAGTACCTGGAAGATGGTGGAAAAGCGTTAATCTTTTCCGATTATACTGCGGAGGACATGAAAAATTTTGATGAGATTCTCAGAACATACGGTGTGGAAAGAGAAGATGGAATTATTTTTGAGGGTGACAGCCAGCATTATTTATCACAGATGCCATATTATTTAGTTCCTGATATAAATAGCACAGATATTACACAGGATTTGAAAGAAAAGGGAACATATGTTCTTGTTCCGGTTGCGCAAGGAATTAAAAAGATAGATAAATATAGAGACAGTCTGGATATACAGTCATTACTCTCTACAACGACTTCTTCTTATTCTAAGGTGAACATGAACAGTGAGACACTGGAAAAGGAGGAAGGTGACATAGATGGACCCTTTGACACGGCAGTTTCTATTCGGGAGGAAGTGGATGAAGATACAGAAACTCAGATTGTGTATTTTTCAACCTCTGCGATACTACAGGAACAGGTAAATCAGATGGTGTCGGGCGGAAATATTGACTTGGTCATGGACTGTCTAAGCTGGATGTGTAAGAGCGAGAATACTGTATCTGTACAGGCAAAAGATCTGACAGTTTCATATTTGACTTGGACTGGTCATGCGGCCGGAAGCTGGAGCATCTGTCTCATTCTAGTAATTCCTGGAGCAATTTTGATTTTAGGTGTTGTTATATGGATGAGGAGGAGAAAACAGTGAAAAGGAAGAATGTTTTAAAAATTGTTTTCTCTGTCTTGGCATTGGTTTTGCTGATAATAACGTATGTTTCTCTGAAAAATATCAATGAAAAAAAGGAGAATGAAGAGAAGACGGCAGAAGAAATATTATCAATACCAGCCGAAAACGTGGAAAAAATATCTTTTTCTTTAGATGAACAGACAGTAACCTTTGAGAAGCAGGATGATAAATGGATATATGCCGATGATAAGAATTTTCCAGTCGATGAAGAGAAATTACAGGAGACTGTGGATGGATTAGAGTCGATTACTTCTGATAAAGAATTAAAAGACGTAGATGACTTGAGTGAGTACGGACTGAAAGATAATTCTGGTAGGAAAATTGAAATCTATACTACGGAAGGTGAAAAAAGGACTATTCAGATAGGAGACATGAATACGACTACTCAAAGTTACTATGCAATCATCGATGACATAAAGGATACGGTATATATGATTGAATCTAGTTTTGTATCTCTCTATGATGGAAAACTTTATGACTATGCAGAGGCTGGAACATTTCCAGTGATATCTTCAAATGAAATTGATGAGATACAGGTAAAGAAGAGTGATTCTTCATATACCCTGAAAATATCTTCAGAAGTGTCAAGCGGTTGGATGATTGAGACAGAAAACGTAAATGAGGAGGCAGATTCTTCAGCGGCTTCGCAAGCTGCAACTTCTATCAATAGTCTCTCTTATTTGGACTTTATTGATTATAATTGTGAGGATTATTCAAAATATGGATTGGAGAATCCAGAAGCTGAAATTTTAGTAAAATATCATCAGGAAGTCGAGTTAAAGGAAGAAGATAGTGAATCGGATGATGAAGAGACCAAAATAGAAAACAAGGAGATTCTGTTGAAGATTGGAAATAAGGAGGATAACAATTATTATGTATGTGTAGATGGTTCGAGAGAAATCTATACGATGAGTAATGATTCACTGGAAAACTTATTGGGAAAAACAGTCTCCGACTATTGGAATCTAAAAGTAAATTATTATTCAATTACGGATCTCAAATCTATGAGTGTTGAGCATGGAGGGGTAAAAGATGTTCTCTCAATAGAGAAGAAGACTGATGAAGATGGAGAAGGAGAGGAGCTCTATTATGTGAATGGAGAAGAAGCCGAAGAGGACAGTTTTAAAAACTTTTTCAACGGCGTAGTGAATATTTCAGCCAAAGAAAGATTAGAAGAAACTTATCAAGCAGACGGGGATCCTGAATGGAAGTTTATATTTGAAAACGAAGACGCGAGAGAAGAAGTATCATACTATATATTTGATGAAAATTTTTATGTTGCTGTTAAGGATAATGGTACCTCTTACCTTATCAACAAATTAGATGTTACAAATTTGGATAATTTACTGAAGGTATTAAAGAATGGAGGAGATGGTGGAGAAGAGCAATAAAAGAGAACTAATGAATTTGGGGAAATGTTTCACGTGAAACATATTGGTAAAGGAAAGCTGCCATAAGGCAGCTTTCCTTTTTGGAAATATACCATAACACTTCACTAAGAGGATATGCACGCCACAATGACGATTTTTACCGTAAAACGGTGTTGCGGCAATGCACATAAAGGCTTCGCACGAGCCGCAATGCGGCGGAATGGAAGATGGTGATTTGTGCCTTGCCATAGGCGGAGAAATCCTGCAAGCAGGATTCTTTTTTATTCGCTTTTGCTATAGATTTTTAGAGTATTTAAAAACTCAGATGGATTTTCAAGGTGTGGAAAATGTTTTGAATAGCCTATGATAGTGGTTTCGATGGCAGGGTTGTATTCCACGTAGTTTTCAGAGATTTCCTTTCCACCTGGTTCTTCTTCGCCTTCTAGAATTACAATACTCTGATTGATAGAGCGAAGTCCGTGAACAATATTTAAATTCAAGAATTTTCCAGTTATACTTGCAAATAAGTATTTAGAGCTTCCTTCTTTTTCGCGGTGAGCTGCCTCATAGTATGCGTCCACATTTTCAGAGGTTACATGGAATGGATTAAAATAATAATTTTCCATAAATAGTGTTGTCACGTTTTCTCTGGAAGTTAGCATATTGTAGATGAGTGTACCAAAAATAGGAATTTCTATAGCAAATTTTCTAAGTTTACTTTTCTTATCGGGAGATTGATTTAAGCAGTATAGGCTGGGCGGATTTACTAAAAAAATCTTATTAAAAAGAGATTTTTCGCTGTGACAGGCCATAATAGTAAAAGATCCAGAATAACCGCTGGCTATTACAGTTGTCTTTTCACCTATAACTTTTTTAATAAAGTCATTGATTAGTTGTACATAGATGAAATTTGTGTAAGTGATTTTAGGCTTGTCTGAACGTCCACATCCCAGTAAATCGAGGGTGTAAACAGTATGGTTTTGTGACAAATCTTTTTCAATTTTGTGCCATTCATACGCAGAACCGCCAGGAGTCAGATCATGAATTAATAGGACAGGAGAACCCTGACCATGTTTTGTATAATAAATTTGACCAAATCTCCAATCAAAATAGTTCTTATTATATACGTGAAGCGTATCTTTCAAAATAGAGGATGCTGCAATGATGCGATTGATAATATGAATAATGGCAGTGGCGGATGTAAAAAGAATTCCTAAAGTGATAAGTTTACGTTTGTGTTTTTTCATTTAGGCGCCTCCGTTATGTAATAAATTATATTATTATTATACGTCATTGAGACTTAATATACAATAAGTTTATAAAGATTTGAGATTTATGGAAGTATTCACAACTTTTCCCAAAGACAATTAGGAATGAAAATCTTTCTTAATTATAGAGCATATTTTTTGTCCGGTGTGTCTTATATTTCAGTAAAAGAGTTAGAGGTATGTAGGGGGACTTTTTCATCTGTAGATCTCAAGGTCAGTGAAACAGATCTATAAAAAGTAAAGAAGATTTACAGTTTTGAGAGCTTTGAATCGTAAAAATTTACGAAGGGATAGAGAAAATGATGGTAGGGAATTTAATTGATATTGTAATATTTTGTGGATGATATGGACAGAAAAATTTGACAGAGTAAAAAAAGAGCAGGTTAAACTAAGAGCATGTAATCAATATCAGTATAAAAAATCTGTATTTATAGTAAACGTGGTATATGGTAACACAGAAAGCAAATTATGTGTATTGTTATGAGGATTTGTACTAAAATAATTGATAGATAAATATGCAAGTGAAATATCAAAGAAACGTGATATAGTATCTTTTGTTCGGTTAAGCACAGTTTATATTTGGGAAAGGAATAAACCATATATGTTAGATATATAAAATTTAGAATTAAGTTATAAAATAAATTTAGAGTGCATAAATACATAGGTAAAATAGAAGGTAGAATGTTTCACGTGAAACATACCAAGTGTTTCGTGAAAATGCATAATTTTAGAACAAAATAAATAGAGTTTTTCTTTCATGTTTCACGTGAAACATTTTTTCGATTTTGTAGATATAGAAAATGAAAAGTGCTATAATACTACTATCCTTATAAAAAATTGGAGGAATAGTAGTGGGTAGAACGATTGCAATAGCAAATCAGAAAGGCGGGGTCGGTAAATCGACAACGGCAATTAATTTGTCCGCGTGTCTGGCTGAAGCTGGTAAAAGAGTTCTCACAGTTGATATTGATCCGCAGGGCAATACAACCAGCGGTTTGGGAACGGATAAAAATGGAGTGGAATATACGTTATATGAATTATTGTTGGGTGATTGTGATCCAAAAGATTGTATTATTGAAAATGTAGTAGAGCGTGTGGACTTGATTCCTTCAAATGTGAACCTTTCTGGGGCGGAAATTGAATTAGTCGGAATAGAAGAGCGTGAGTATATTCTAAAAAATGTTTTGGAGAGAATTAAAGAAGGCTATGACTATATTATTATGGACTGTCCGCCTTCATTGAGTATGTTAACAATTAATGCGTTAACAGCAGCCGATTCGGTGTTAGTTCCCATACAGTGTGAATATTATGCATTGGAAGGTCTTTCACAGCTTATTCATACAATTGAATTGGTTCAAGAGAGGCTGAATAAGAAGTTAGAGATAGAGGGCGTAGTGTTTACTATGTATGATGCTAGAACAAATTTGTCATTGGAAGTCGTAGAAAATGTTAAAGAAAATTTGAATCAAAATATTTATAAGACAATTATACCGCGAAATGTGCGGTTAGCAGAAGCACCAAGTTATGGATTGCCCATTAATATGTATGATCCTAAATCTACAGGAGCAGAGAGCTATAGGTTATTAGCAGAAGAAGTGATAAATAGAGAGGGTGGTGAATAATGGCTATGAAGAGAGGTCTTGGCAGAGGTCTGGATGTTATGATTCCAGACAATCATACTGGAACGACAAAAAAGAGTAGTAGGACAACCAAGACGATAGTCTCCATGGAGCAAGAAAGTGAAAAGAATGTAAGAGATTATGTGGTTCCAACTGGTGAGGTGAAAGTAAAGATTTCCAAGGTGGAACCAAATAGAGAACAACCAAGGAAACAATTTGATGAAGATTCACTTTTGGAACTTTCAGAGTCCATTAAACAGTACGGAGTTTTGCAGCCGCTAGTTGTGTCCGATAAAAAGGATTATTATGAGATAATTGCAGGGGAGAGAAGATGGCGCGCGGCTAAGCTTGCCGGATTAAAAGAAGTTCCAGTAATTATAAAAGAGCTTAGCAAGCAGGAGACAGTGGAGATATCTTTAATTGAGAATATTCAGAGAGAAGATTTGAATCCCATTGAGGAGGCTATGGCTTTCAAACGGCTTTTAGATGAATTTCATTTAAAGCAGGATGAAGTTGCAGACCGCGTGTCAAAGAGTCGCACTGCCGTTACAAATGTAATGCGTCTGCTAAAGTTGGAAAGTGAAGTACAGCAGATGCTGATTGACGAAATGATTACGGCAGGTCATGCAAGAGCACTTTTAGGGATATCAGACAGAGAGCTTCAGATAAAAATAGCGAATAAGGTATTCGATGAAAAATTGAGTGTACGTGAGACTGAAAAGCTGGTAAAATCCATTTTAGAATCTAAAAAAGAAAAACCTATGAAAAAGGATACAGCAGAAGATGCGATCTATGAAAGTCTGGAAGAAAAAATGAAAGGGATTATGGGGACAAAAGTAATCATAAATCGTAAAAAAAATAATAAAGGAAAGATCGAAATCGAATACTATTCTAGAGACGAATTAGAGCGTATTATTGAGCTTTTCGAAACCATAGGGTAGGGAGGTTCAAAGAATGAGTGATCTTTTTAGTTCAATGGGGATTGATACTGGAATCGTTGTGATTATATTAATGGTTCTGGTGGTTATACTCTTGGTATGTCTGATTAGTACAAACTTGCGTTTGTCAAGGTTGGAACATAAATATAAGATATTTATGAAAGGTAAGGATGCAAAATCTCTGGAAATTACTTTCGCCAGAAAGATGGCGCAGATTGATAAGCTTTCAGAATTGACAGAAAGATATATGAAAGAAAACAATCAACTGCAAAAAAATTTTCAGAGAATTTTCAGCAAATATGGAGTTGAGAAGTATGATGCCTTTGACGATGTCGGAGGAAAGCTAAGCTTTGCACTGGCGATGTTAGATAAAAATAATTCTGGATTGGTTTTAAATGCTGTGCACAGTAGAGATAACTGCTTTTTGTATCTCAAAGAGATTGTAAAGGGAGAATCTTATGTGATGCTCAGTCAGGAAGAAGTGGAAGCACTTCGAAGAGCTGTTAATTATGGAATTGAAGATTTAGAGGAAGTTACAGAGAAAAGTAAAAAAGACGTTTCATCAAACCAAATGAAAAAAGAATAAATTCCGAAGGAGGATATAAAATGTTAGATATAAAATTTGTAAGGGAAAATCCAGAGCTTGTAAAACAAAACATCAAAAATAAGTTTCAGGACAGCAAGCTGCCGCTGGTAGATGAGGTTTTGGAGCTGGACAAGCAGAATAGAGAGATTAAACAGGAAGTAGAAGCGCTGAGAGCCCAGAGAAATAAAATTTCTAAGCAAATCGGAGCATTAATGGGACAAGGGAAGAAAGAAGAGGCGGAGGAAGTCAAAAAACAGGTAGCTGAATCGGGAAATCGTATTGAGGAGCTTTCTACTAAAGAAAAAGAAGTGGAAGAAAAGCTTCTCCGAAATATGATGGTGATTCCAAATATCATTGACCCTTCTGTTCCGATTGGCAAAGATGACAGTGAAAATGTGGAAGTTGAGAAATTTGGGGAGCCGATAGTACCAGAATTTGAGATTCCTTATCACACTGAAATAATGGAAAGTTTTCAGGGAATAGATTTGGACAGTGCCAGAAGGGTTGCTGGAAACGGATTTTACTATTTGATGGGAGATATTGCTAGACTTCATTCGGCAGTGATTTCTTATGCACGTGATTTTATGATTGATAGAGGTTTTACTTATTGTGTGCCACCATTTATGATTCGCAGTAACGTGGTCACTGGTGTCATGAGTTTTGCTGAGATGGACGCAATGATGTATAAGATAGAGGGTGAGGATTTATATCTCATTGGGACTAGCGAACACTCCATGATAGGAAAATTTATTGATACAATCATACCTGAGAATACGCTTCCTCAGACCTTAACCAGTTATTCTCCTTGTTTTAGAAAAGAAAAAGGTGCACATGGTCTTGAAGAGAGGGGAGTGTATCGTATTCATCAATTTGAGAAGCAGGAGATGATTGTAGTATGTAAACCTGAAGAAAGCCCAATGTGGTTTGATAAATTGTGGCAGAATACGGTAGATCTGTTCCGCTCTTTGGATATTCCTGTACGGACTTTAGAATGCTGTTCGGGTGATTTGGCAGATTTAAAAGTTAAATCTGTAGATGTAGAAGCCTGGTCTCCGAGACAGAAAAAATATTTTGAGGTGGGCAGCTGCTCAAATTTGGGGGATGCTCAGGCACGCCGTCTGAAAATTCGTGTAAATGGTGAGAAAGGCAAGTATTTGGCGCATACACTAAATAATACCGTAGTTGCACCTCCTAGAATGCTAATTGCATTTTTGGAGAATAACTTGAATGCGGATGGTTCTGTGAGTATCCCAGTGGCGTTGCAGCCATATATGGGCGGTATGAAGAAAATCGAGAAGAAGAATTAAGGAAATCTTAAATATTTCCGGGAGGTGATAGATTTGCATAGCTATCTGAAGACCATAGGATTCTCCAGCTTAAGCAAAGCTGAGTTGAATGAGATTTTGGAAGAAGTAGTAAAGAACTATGATGAGAAATATGTTGCAGAGTCTCATCCAGAACATTTGTATGCTGAGTTTTCTAAAAATTACGGATGTGACTGTGGAATTACTGTGTGTGGAGAATATGATGAAGAGAATCAGTTCCACATGGAGTACTATTATCCGTTTTTTCGCGGCACAGGAATCACCACTCAGGAAAGTGTGATCGTCGAGAAACATGCGGATAAAGAATCTTATGCAGGCGCCTGTGATGACCTTAGAATAGGGGTGACGATGATTTTCTATCTCCAGAATTGTACAGAGTATGTGAGTGAGATGCAAAAGAATAATTTTGATCAAAATCATATGCCGTTGACTCTATCAGGGCTAGCGAAGGAAGGGAAAATTCTTCTTCCAGTCAAGAAAGATCAGAAGCAGGTTGCGAAGGAAAAAGAGCTTGCGAAAAACAGATCGACACTGATAGCGGCAGCCCGAAATGGGGATGAAGCAGCAATGGAAAACCTCACTATGGATGATATCGACACATACTCTATGATTTCTAGAAGAATTGTAAAAGAAGACGTGTTTACAATTGTAGATTCCTATTTTATGCCTTATGGAATTGAGTGCGATAAGTATAATGTAATGGGAGAAATTATTGATTGTGTTGATTTTCGGAATATCCTGACAGGCGAAAAGATTTATCAGATGACTATAGAATGCAATGATATGCAGTTTGATATCTGTATTAATGAGTCTGATTTGTTGGGAGAACCGAAGGTGGGGAGAAGATTTAAAGGAATCATATGGCTGCAAGGGCAGATACAGTTTTGCAGTTATGCTTAGGTATAGAAAAGGATATGGTTTTTCCATGAATTTAGAGTTTTATCGTGTGATGTTGGAATTTTTCATGTAAAAGTAAGTATATAGAATTATCCACCTTTGCTAATGTCTTTTCATTTAGAAAAGGTGGATAATTTCATATTTTGCTATTTTATGAAGTAGTATTTATAGAAAAGAAATCACTGTTCTTGTATGGGTAGTCATGTTCTATGGGTAGTTCTTCTTTGGTGATTTTTTGAAAGCCTACTTTTTCTTAGAACCTATGTGCCAGTCTGTATTTTTAGGTGTGTCTAATATGATTCTTTTTATACCATTCTCTTTTGCAAAGTTTAAAAGTGTCTCATATAATTTACTTCCTAAGTAATGAGGACTTCCTCGTTAGGTTTGTATACGTGAAACTTTTATAAGATGGCAAGGCCATTGCCGCATACCATTAGTCCAATAGAGCCTGTAACTTTTCCTTGATCTTTTGCAACCTCCAAATTTCCATCCTTATCTATATAGTTTACTTTGATGTACAGCAATTCTGGCTGATTGTCTATTGAGACAAACGGGCGTGCAAGAAAGGATACAAAGCCATTCCATTTTGGGGTTGAGAACTGTAGCTGTGAGCAAGAATAAGCCTTGAATAGCAATATACCACAAATCGAAAGAAAAAGGAGTGTGATCGGCTCTAAGCCAGCAAAAACACTATTCTATACATCTAATTCCCAATTTTGTCCTTATATAAGTGCAACTCCAATACACGTGAAGAGAAATCCTATTAAGACGATATTGGAAATTGGAAGCTTTCAAAAAGCGGCAGAACATCTTAACTATGCACAGTCCACCGTAACTCCGCAAATGCATCAGCTAGAACAGGAATTTTCTATCAAATTGTTTGAAAAGATTGGACGTATAATGAAGCTCACACAAGCGGGTAAAGGGCTGATTCCATATATTGATAATGTGATTGAAGTGGTTCACAAATCAAATGCCTCAGATTTTGAAAAATTTTTGCCAAGATGGTACTAAGTGGAATTGTCCATAAACGCTACCGTTTGTTATGACATACGAATAAAAGCAATGAGTGGTCGTTGATCTTGGAATTCATTATAATATCGGAGGTTATGGGGATACAATTGTAGCAGAAAGTTTACAACAGGATGAATTTGTTTTGATTTGTAGTACAGAACTTGAAGTAATTGATACAGATTTCATTTTTCGAGACCAGCGGAAAAAATTATGCCTGTTGGCCGATTAAGGTAGCTGTTATTACAGAAAGATCATTGAGTATCTACGCACAAAAAAATCCTTTTGGAAAGCGAAATCAATCTTTTCAGTACAGAGGCGATAAAACAACTTGTAAGAGAGAATCTAGGGATTGCATATCTGCCTTGTTTATAGTAGAGCAAGAACTAAAGAATGAAATTGTTCGAGAGATTCCCATAGGTATCCAAAATAAAATGATCGAAACTGTTTTGAGAAAAGACCAAAAAGAAAACTGTCGCTTCAAATATTGAAGCGACAGCCTCTTATGTATAATGAGATGATTGCAATATAATTTTGTTAGATTAATCCTTCTGACATCATAGCATCAGCAACTTTCTTAAATCCAGCAATATTTGCTCCAGCTACCAAATCATAGCCAAGACCATACTCTTCAGCTGCGGATGCAGACATATCATGGATATTTTTCATAATCTGTTTTAATTTTGCGTCTACTTCTTCTTCTGTCCAAGAATATCTCATGGAGTTCTGAGACATCTCCAGAGCTGATGTTGCAACACCACCGGCGTTAACTGCCTTAGAAGGAGCAACCACTTTACAATTTTTCTGCAGATATTCCAGAGCGTCATTGGTGGTAGGCATATTAGCTACTTCGATGTAGTATGGAACACCATTTGCAACGATCTTCTCTGCCCATTCCATGTTGACATCATTCTGAGTAGCACAAGGCATAATCAAATCAACTTTAACGCCCCATGGTTTTTCACCAGCATGGAATTCACAACCAAATTTATCAGCATAATCCTGAACTTTATCACGTCCGGAGTTACGCATTTCCACTAAGTAGTTGATCTTTTCAGGGGTAGTAACACCATCTGGATCATAGATGTATCCGTCTGGACCAGACAGGGTAACAACTTTTCCGCCCAACTCAGCAACTTTTTTACAAACGCCCCAAGATACATTACCAAAGCCAGAAACTGCGATAGTCTTTCCTTTGATATCCTCTCCAAAGTGTTTCAGAACTTCAACTACATAATATACAGCGCCGAATCCGGTAGCTTCTGGACGAATCAGAGATCCACCGTAGCTTAATCCTTTACCAGTCAGAACGCCATTTTCAAAAGCGCTTCTGATTCTCTTGTACTGTCCAAACAGATAACCGATTTCACGTCCACCTACGCCAATATCACCAGCAGGAACGTCTACATCTGGTCCAATGTATTTGTAGAGCTCAGTCATAAATGCCTGACAGAAACGCATGATCTCTGCGTCAGATTTTCCTCTTGGGTCAAAGTCAGAACCACCTTTGCCGCCGCCGATTGGAAGACCGGTCAAGCTGTTTTTGAAAGTCTGCTCAAAACCGAGGAATTTGATGATTCCAGAATACACAGAAGGATGGAATCTTAAACCACCTTTGTAAGGTCCAATAGCGCCATTGAACTGGCATCTATATCCACGGTTAACATGTGGTACCCCATTGTCATCTGTCCAGGTAACGCGGAAGGAGAACATTCTATCAGGTTCAACCATTCTCTCTAACAGAGCAGCTTTTTCGTATTCTGGATGTTTTTCAATAACTACTTCCAGAGATTTGAAAACTTCTTCTACAGTCTGGATAAATTCTGGCTCATTTCCATCGCGTTGTTTTACAGTATCAAGAACTCTTTGCATATAAGCATTCATGTTAAAAATACCTCCTTAAAAATGCTTTAGTTAATCTGCTGTGAACGCCCCAATTCATTCACCTAAACTTAGTCTAATCCGACGAGGCGCAAAAGTCAATAGGGTAAAAATAAAAAAACTATTTATTAATTCTTAACAAATTATATTTATTTTTTAACGAAAAAATAGGATTTTTGTTTATTTAATGCAGAGTGTTTTAAAAAATTAGCCTGACAAGCTGCTGAGAGGAGAAAAAAATTAGCCTTGTTGTGCTAATTTTTAAAACAACTCAATGAATATTTGACATATGCCATTAAAAATTTAAGAAAAAAGAGTCTATATGATTTTGAAAAGTTGTGAAAAAAAAGACATATAAAAATATTGTGAGAATTGCCATTGAAAATGAAGTGGACAGTAAAAGAATAGAAGAATAAAATTGAAAAAAGTCTTCTCAAATAGGAATAATTGTGATATAATGTTTTAGCTGAATTAGACAGATTATGTCTAATTCAAGAAGACAGTTTTTTGGAATTTAGCATAGCTCAGTTGAATGGAGCGATGAATGCCAAAATAGTGTTTCATTAGGATTTAAATTGAATAATTGGGTTGTAACGATTGTATAAGATCGTTATAATATAGATGGGTTCCTGTAGCTCAGCAGGATAGAGCGATTGCCTCCTAAGCAATAGGCCGCTGGTTCGACTCCAGTCAGGAACGTAAAAACGCCATGAATCAGAAGATTTATGGCGTTTTCTAGTAGTAAGAAAAGACGATAAAGTTTTATAATATCATAAAATGTATTCTTATTTATGTCCAAAGGCTAGGCAACATAATATTATGTTGCCTAGCCTTTGGATTTTTTATGTTAATGGAAATACTTTTTTAAATTAGCGTGAAAAAAGTATTTCCTTATAATATAAACGCTTTACAAGGATGTGTATTTCAAGATTGAAGGGATGAAGGAGCTGAAGTGGGCTTGCTCACTTTGTTCAGTTTTGTTTTATAGATCATAAGATAATATTTGTGCAAGGGTTATTGTCAATGTGCGGCCGTTATCTACGATAAAATATTTGAGATTTCTTAGGTAATCGAAGTGATCTTTTCGGAATTAGGAATATAGATGAAGTCTGTTTTTTTCACAAATTTAAGAGAATTTCTGTGCTAACATATGCTATATTTCAGAGCTTCTAAAGATGTTATAGTGAATTTAGAATTGATAATTTATCTATTTGGAGGGAACGATATATGTTTGAAAGACAGATTAAAGTAAGTAACAAAACAGGGCTTCACGCTAGACCGGCATCTGATTTGACAGTTCTATGTCAAAAATTTGATAGCGATATATTGATTATAACACCAGATACAGAGATCAATCCAAAGAGCATTATCAGTATTTTGGCAGGAGGAGTTAGTCAAGGAACGACGATCAGGCTTCGTGTAGAAGGAGTTGATGAAGAAGAAGCAGGAGAACAGATCAGTAGATTTATCGAAGAGCTGAAAGAATAAAAACTTACTATGTAAAACGTGACGCGGCAAGGGGATGGTAGATGTGGAACTAAAAAGCAGGTCGGCGTATATTTTGAAGTTTATATTAGAAAACCCGGAAAGTAGCTCGATAAAACAGATTACAGAAAAACTAAATATTACACGCAGAACATTTTATTACGATGTGGAGCAGATTAATGATTGGCTCAGCAGTGAGGGACTCGGAAAACTGGTGATTAAATCTCGAATGGTCACGATAGATTCCGATAGGAGGGATGAGCTGGTTAATAGAATAAAAAGAAATGAGAGTTATTTTTATTCGATAGAAGAACGAAGAATACTAGAACTAATCTTTATATCACTGTCCACGGAGGTCGTGACGATTGAAAAAATGCAGAAAATCTTCGATGTCAGTAAAAATACCATATTAACGGACATCAAAGAGTGGAAAGCAGCCTTAATTGGACTGGATATTTCTATTGTGAGTACGATAAAAGTAGGGTATGTGCTTCAAGGTGAAGAATTCACTATAAGAAAAATGATCGGAAAACAGATAAAAAAGCTAGAGAATTTTCAACCTAAAATTGTCCTGGGAAAATGGATGCAGGAGTCTCTCGCGAAGATATCTGGAGAAGAGTACGATTACCGGGAGATTGCCAGATGTCTGATTAAACAGTATGAACAAGATGAAAATATTAAATTGGTCTCAGAGAATGAGGAATTTGAATGTAGCATGATACTTGTATCATGGATAAGAAGTATGGAAGGGTATACGGTAGTTCTCAATGCGGAGGAGAGAGCAGCTCTGGCAGTGACATGTCCATATCAGTCATTGAAAAAGAGTTTTCAGAAGCTGAAGGAATATAACCTGGAAATACCAAACTCGGAGATTTATTACATTGCGACTCTTTTGCTGGGAATTAAGATCGCTCAGTTTGTATCGCAGGATCAAGAGAACCTGTATATCTATCGCTTTACAGCTTCATTGCTAAAGAATTTTGAAAGAATTGCATGTATAGCGTTTGAAAACAGAGAGAGATTGGCTAACAGGCTAAGAGGTCATATACGTCCATTGTACTATCGTCTGAAATATGGCATGCAGTCTACAAATCCTCTGCTTAAAGATGTTATGAGAATGTATCCTGAGATATATGAGTTCACAGAAAGATCGGTTCGTGCCATGCCGGATGAGTTGGCGCAGACGTTGACGGACGATGAAATTGCGTATCTAGCTGTTTATTTTATCAGTGATGAAAAAAAGCAGGTGGTGACGAATACTGTTGAAAATAAGTCAAAAATATTAGTATTGTGTGCAGCTGGTATGGCTACGTCTACTCTGGTAAAGGAGCAGTTAAAGGAATTGCTTGGAAATATCGCTGATATAGAAGTCGGGATTGTCTCGGAAGCTGAAAAATATAGATTAGATAATTATACTCTCATCGTGTCGACGAGCTATTCGGATATATTGAATCAACACAGAAATACAATTTTTACGGAAGTAGTTCTGCAAGATAAAGATAAGAGAAAGATCATTCAGCTATTAAATCAGTACGGTATTGTCGGCAGATATGATAGAACAATACAGAGAATTATAGCGAGCGTAGAAGATAATCTAACAGGTCAGATTGAAAAGAACGAGTTATATTTTGATATTCTTCGTATTTTATATGAGGACGGGAAACGGGAGAGTATCGGAGAACAAATTTCTTTCAGAGGCTATATGGAAGATGGATGTTTCGTGAAAATTCCAAAGACCGGTGATATGGAGGAACTTCTTATAAAAGGCTGTCAGACTGCGGTCCATGAAAAATCATGGAAACGGCTTTATGACAGGCTATACAATATGATACGCCGGCACAGATTGAAATATTATGAAATTCAGAAGAATGTCGTGTTGATTCATTGTCCTATGCAAGGAGATATGAACCGGTCAGTCGGATTTTCTGTTGTGGTTTCAGAAACCGTTATTCCAATTACAGAGTATATTTCCGGCAAGATATTCATATTTTTCGTGACAATTGACCAGAGAACACATTTTGCATTGTTAAAAGAAATATATGATTACTGTGACAGTGGGGAGGGCAGGGAACTGCTTGAAACTGTCATGAAAGACTAGTGAGGAGGAGCGATATGATTGAGATAAAAGGCTCAGAGGGGGCTGTAGGGTATGCGGTAGGAAAGGTCGTCATCTTGAAGGAACAGAAATACACTGCCGAAATTAGAACAGTTAAAAATCCGGAAGAAGAACTGAAGAGATTAGAAAAAGCGAGAGACGATTACAGGAGAGAACTAGAAGAAGTGTGGGAAGAGACAAAGATCAATGCGGGTGCGGATTCCGCCGCAATTCTTCAGGCGTATAAAGAGATGGTAAACGACGAAATCTTTTTTCAGAGACCAATCAGACGTGTGCGGGAAGAACGTATCAATATTGAGCTTGCGCTGGAAGAAGAGAAAAAAAGTGTGGCAGCAGTGTTTATGAGTATGGATGATCCTTATATGAAGGAAAGAGGAACGGATATTGAAAATGTATGTAATACTCTGATTAAAAAGATGAAAGGGATAGAGTCTCCTGCTGAAAAAATCGAAAAGATCAAAGAGAGTTTTATTTTGGTGGCGGAAGATCTCACGCCTATTGATACCGTACGTTTGGATAAAAGATACTTGAAAGGTTTCGTGACAGAAAGAGGCGGCAGGACTTCTCACACGGTTATTCTCGCGAAAACACTTGGTATCCCTGCCGTGGTAGGGGTAAGTGGTATCACGCAGCGTACTAGAGATGGTGAAACGATTTGCATTGATGGTGCTGGGGGCAGAGTAATTTTAAATCCGGAGGATGAGATTCTCAAACAGTATGAAAAAGAGAGACAGAAAACTGAGAAAAGAAGGGAGCTTTTCGAACGGTTAAAAAATGAACGGGCAGTTACAATTGACGGACGTAGGATAGATATCTGTGTCAATTCCGGAGATATGGAAAGTGTACGTGGGTTGGACATGGAAAGCTGTGATGGAGTGGGGTTGTTCCGCACAGAATTTCTATATATGGCTCAGGATGATTACCCGACAGAAGAATTTCAATATGAGGTATACAAGGAATTGGCCAGAAAAGCGGGAGGAAAAGAGGTGATTATACGTACTCTGGACATAGGAGGAGATAAACAGGCTGATTATATGAAGCTACCCAGGGAACAAAATCCATTTTTGGGATATCGTGCTATCAGAATATCTCTGGACAGGACAGAGATATTTAAAACTCAGTTAAGGGCAATACTTCGCGCGTCGGCATATGGAAAAGTATCGATTATGTTTCCTATGATCGTAAATCTTGAAGAATTAAGGAGAGCAAAGACTTTTGTAGAGGAGTGTAAGTGGGAACTGGACAAGCAGGATATCCCTTATGACACGGAGATAAGAGTCGGGATTATGGTGGAGACGCCAGCGGCTGTACTTTTGAGTGATAAACTAGCTGAGGAGGCGGACTTCTTTAGCATTGGAACTAATGATCTGATTCAATATATTACCGCAACGGACCGTATGAATGAACATACACAATACTTGTACAAAAGCTGTAATCTGTCAGTTCTTCGCGCTGTGAGGATGGTTGCTGAAAATGCGCATAGGGCAGGAATCCCGGTGGGAATTTGTGGAGAAGCTGCGTCTGATGAAAGAATGACATACATATGGTTGGGGCTTGGAATTGATGAGTTGAGTATGGTTCCTTCACAGGCATCACATATTAAATATATTGTTAAGCATATTTCACAAAAAGAGGCGGAAAAGACGGTCCAAAAGGTTTTTGAAATGGATGCTGCCGATGAGGTGGAACAGTATCTGAAAGAAAGAATGGCGGACTATGAGGAAATCCTATAAAGGGGGAGATCAATGAGGACAACTTGTATTTACTGTGGGAAACCACTGGGGAAGAAACCTCAGATCGTATTGGTGGGAAAGGACAGAAAAGAAAAACTTTTGTGTTGCAGTGTGCAGTGTTATAACGATACAAAACGATTTATTGAGTGGGATAGGAGGTACCGTTTGATATCATATATCGTCATTGCAGTATGTGTAGGGATGAATCTGTTTGTGATAGGAAATGAGGTCGATCGTTGGTGGAAGTATATCCCCACTGTAATTATAGGCATTTGCCTGTCTGTTTGGCCTCTTGTATTTACACATTATCATACTTATGAAAGATACGGTATTACGAGGACATTAAAGTATGTAAGGCTTGCAGGATATGTAATCATTGCTGCGGGTATCATTTTTACGGTGTTTGGTCAATAGAACAACGACGAAATTTTCTGATCTTCCAACGATAATAGGTATAAAAATTGTAAATTTAATTTGGGAAAATGTGAAAAAATCTGTTCTTTTTGCATTAAAAGCAGAATGATATCATATTATTACAAATTATGTTATCGATAACTATAATAATTCTAAAAAGTAAAGAGGTGATGTGGTGTGAAATTACTGGATGAAGAATTGGTAATCCTGGATGCGGATGTCAGGACAGCAGAAGAATGTATCCGTCTTGCGGGAGAGGCGTTTCTTCAGAAGGGATATGTGAAGGAACCTTATATACAAGCAGTTGTGGAACGTGAGAGAGTATATCCCACAGGGCTTCCCGGAAAAGGCATAGCGATAGCAATTCCTCATACGAATAATACATATGTGAATAAACCGGCGATAGGGGTTGTCATTCCAAGTAGTCCTGTGAAGTTCTGCGCGATGGGGACAAAAGAACAGTGGCTTGACTGTGAAGTTGTTATTCCGCTTGTAATCAAGGATTCTGATATGCAGATCAATATGCTCAGGCAGATGATGAAGATTATACAGAATGGGGAACTGCTCAGAAAAATCAGAGATTCAAAGGATAAACGGGTGATACTAGAGTGTTTGAAATCTTTGGAAGAATAAAATTAGGAAAAGGAGACTAAATTATGAGAGCGATTAAAGTGTTGTCAGTATGCGGTTCAGGAACAGTAAGTTCTGCTATGCTATCGTCCAAACTTGAGGACGTATTTGCAGAGAAGGGATATGATATGGAAGCGACAGAGGTGAGTCCAGGAGGTGTTCCTGGTGCAATGCAAAGCGGTGGTTACGACATGATCGTATATACAAGTCCAGTAGAAGGTGATTATGGAGTTCCAATTCTGAATGCGACAGGTTTTTTGGTAGGAATCAACGAAGAAGAGTTTATAGAAGAACTGATGCAGGTCGTGGAGAAACTACAGTTGTAGGAAAGGGAAAGTTTTTAGAACGTGAATACGAGAGAGGAAAGGTAGTGTTATGTGGGATGTATTAAAACTATTTTTTGATACTTTTGAAAACTATATTACAGTTCCAATTATTATCTTTATCATTTGTCTGATATTTAAAGCGCCAGTGAAAAAAGCATTTATGTCAGCCGTACTGATCGGGGTAGGGTTAAAGGGCATGGCGTTTATCACAAGTGCATTTGGTTCGGTGCTGTCGGAGCTGGTGAATAAACTGATCGAGAATACAGGGCTCAACCTACCTGCATTAGATGTAGGATGGCAGGCGGTTGCGTCGGTAGCATATTCAACAAATATTGGAATGATGTTCATCGGGGTAGGATTGATTTTCCAAATTATTATTTTTTTGGTCAAGATTACTGATATTTTCCAGCCTTCAGATCTCTGGAATAATTATTCTATCATTGTATGGGGGTCCATGTTTTATCAGATTAAGAAAAATATGTTAATGGCATTTGTCTTGATGCTTTTCATTAATCTGGTGACGCTACTGATCGCAGAAGTAGTTCAAAAGAGATGGTCTACCTATTATAATTATCCAGGCTGTGCGATGATTGCACCACATCATATGGGAGACGCACCAATGTACCTTGTATTGGATGTGGTACTTGGCAAACTCGGTGCAGATAAGATTAATTTGAGGCCGGAGACTATCAAGAAAAAGATGGGCTTCCTTGGAGAACCGATGTATGTCGGTTTGATTGTCGGAGTGATTTTGGGTGTAGTTGGGAATATCACTACACTTAATACAATGGAGTCCTGGGGACAGATTGCGAATGTGGCAGTCACCTGTTCGGCAGTTATGGCAATCTTTCCAAAGGTTGCGGGTCTATTTGCGTCAGGGTTTACCACAATCACAGATTACTCAAGAAAAACTTTGAAGAAATCCAAATATGGAAAAGACAGAGAGTTTATCATTGCTGTGAATGATGCGTTGGGTTATGGCGAGGCGGCAACTCTGACAACAGGCTTGCTCGTGATTCCGGTCGCGCTGCTGTTAGCATTTATTCTTCCGGGGAATATTGTTCTTCCGGTCATGGTACTCCCATCGCTGCCATATATGGTGGAAGTTCCGGTTTCACTGTCGAATGGAAATATCTTTAAATCCTGGGTGGCAGCGTGTATCGTATTCTGTGCGAAACTTTTGATGGCATCCTCTTGGGCAGCAGTATTCACTGAGATTGCAGTGGGGGTTGGATTCGAGGTGACGGAAGGTGCTGTTATGATTATCGGATTTATCATGTCTAATTGTACGGCTGGTCTGATTACGTATGCGTTTATGACAATGAATCCAGTAATTATTATTCCAGTAGTGGCACTGTATGTAGTTTGTTTTGTGTTATTCAAGAAGAATAAGACAAAAGTATGGGATTATCTCGAGAGAAATGCGACAGGATACCAGAAGACAGCGGCGGCGTCAGGCGGAGACACAGTTTGATAGGGATTTAGGAAAGGGATCAATATGAAAATTGTAGCAGTAGGAGATATTATCGTAAGTGAAGCTCTTCTTGCGCAGGCGGCGTCTTCGCTGAATGTGGGAGAGAAGGCGGAGATCATAGAAATGTTCTGGCCGGCAAGAGACAGAAAAGATTTTCAGCGGAAAGCACTGAATTTGGAGATGAATGGACCAGATGCGGAAGAAATCCCAAATGAGCTGTACGAGGAAGTGAGAGACGCGGACATATTGCTGGTTCATTTCTGTCCGGTATCAAGGCGTCTGATCGAAGCAGGAAAAAAACTGAAACTGATCGGGACGTGTAGGGGCGGTATGGAGCATATAGATGTTCAGGCGGCGACAGAGAAAAATATCCCTGTTATCCATGTCATCAGAAATGCGGAGGCTACGTCTGATTTTACGGTGGGACTTATGTTTGCAGAGACGAGAAATATTGCCAGAGCTCATGCAGCGTTAAAAGAAGGGATATGGAGAAAAGAATATGTGAATTCCGGATATACAACAGCAATGCGCGAGATGACAGTAGGAATCGTGGGGCTGGGTCACATTGGGAGGCTGGTTGCCGAGAAAGTTACCGGAATGGGGATGAAAGTGATTGCCTATGACCCATATGTCACGCAGGAATCTGTGGATGAAAGAGGGCTAACTGTGACGATGAAGGAAAAAGAGCAAGTTTTCAAAGAAGCCGATATCGTATCTCTTCATTTGCGGGTGACACCGGAGACAGAAAACAGTATCAACAAAGAGATCATCGGCCTTATGAAGCCGACTGCTTACCTGATTAATACTTCCAGAGCCAAGGTACTGGATAAGAACGCCCTTATAGAAGCACTTCAGAATAGGGCGATCGGTGGAGCGGCATTGGATGTATATTGGGATGAACCTCTGGACAAGGATGACCCAATTCTGAAGCTGGATAACATTACACTGACACCGCATAATGCCGGCAATGTTGTGGACGCCCTTCCAAAATCTCCGAGGCTTCTCGTGGGAGTAATCAATGATTTCTGGGAGACCAAAAAGAGTGATATGGTAGTGAATCTCAGGCAGATTATGCTGAAACAGTGAACAAGACAAAAAGGAGAGCTTAATATGTTATTACAGAAGGAAAGAGAGCTTGTGGTTGAATATGGAAAGAAAATGAGTTCATCGGGACTTAGCAAAGGGACAAGCGGAAATATCAGTATCTATAATAGAAAAGAGCAGCTAATGGCCATAAGCCCGTCAGGAATTGGATATTTTGAAACTATGCCGGAGGATGTGGTCATCATGGATCTCCACGGGAATATCGTAGAAGGGGATAAAAAGCCTTCGAGCGAATGGGGACTTCACACGGTATTTTATCTAAATAAACCGGATGTGGAGGCAGTGGTACATACACATTCTACATTTTGTACAACATTTGCGTGTCTTAATCAACCGATTCGCGCGTTGCATTATGTGATCGGCGGAGCAGGTACAGCGACAGTTCCATGTGCTCCTTACCGCACATTTGGCACACCGGAGCTTGCCGAGGCTGCGATAGAGGCGTGTGGAAAAGGGAAAGCGGTTCTTCTTGCGAATCACGGACTGCTGACGTGTGGTCCTAATATCGGTAAGGCATTTGGTCTGGCAGTCAACATGGAGTTCTGCGCAGAGATGCAGTTTCGTGCAATGTGCGTGGGGGACCCGGTAATTTTAAGCGATAGCGAGATGGAAAATGTCATGGAGAGATTTCAGTCATATGGTCAGCCGAAGAAGGACGGGGAGAGTAAAGAACCAAATTGTTATTGATCCACACAGGAGAAAACGATGAAAATGAGAAGAGCAGTTTTATACAGGCAGGAGGAATTGAGAATCGAGGAGTGTCCTATCCCAGAGATTGGTGACGGTGAGGTTCTTGTCAAAAACAAGATATCTACGACTTGTGGAACAGATGTCAAGATTTATAAGCGAGGATATCCTCTTCTTGTTCCGCCTCACCCATTCGGACATGAATTTTCAGGAGTAATCGCCGCAGTAGGAAAACGAGTAAAGGGATTTAAAGAAGGAGACAGAGTGGCCGTGCATAATACGGCCCCCTGTAATGAGTGTTATTACTGCAAGAGAGGCCTGTCTTCCATGTGTGAAGATATGCTGTTTAACCGCGGCTCATATGCGGAATATGTAAAGGTTCCAGAGAGGATTGTCAGACAGAACATGTTTGTATTGGGGGATAGAGTTTCTCACAAGACAGCATCGCTTATGGAACCGTTTTCCTGTGCGGTATATGGAATTGAGGAATGTCCGATTCATCTTGGAGATACTGTGGTGGTGAATGGGGCAGGGCCTATAGGACTGATGTTTGCGAGGCTTGCTGTTCTAAGAGGAGCAAGGGTTCTGGTGACGGACATGGCAGAAAACAGACTGGAACAGGCGAGAAAAATGGGAGTTCACAAGGCAGTCAACATGACGGGAGTGGATGACACTGTCACAGCAGTCAAAGAACTGACCGTTGGCGGCAGAGGAGCGGATGTGGTGATAGAGGCAACAGGTCTGATAGGAGTATGGGAGACGAGCGTGGAGATGACGAGAAAGGGCGGATTTGTTCTTTTGTTTGGAGGGACGAAATCAGGAAGTGTCCTGCAGGTGGACGCGACACGCATTCACTACTCCCAGGTGACAATAAAAGGTGTGTTTCACACGACGCCGAGACATGTACAGACGGCGCTGGAACTTTTGAAGATGGGAGTTATTTCCAGCGATGATTTTATTCAGCATGAATACCCTCTGGAACATCTAGAAGAAGCAATCTTAGAACATGCAGCACAGAAGGTAATAAAGAACTGTATTGTGTATTAAGAAGGAAGGAAAGAGATGTATTCAATTAAATTAGGCTGTGAAAAGATGTATTGTGGCGAGAATGCGGTACAGGCACTGAAGACATTGGGTGGAAAAAGAGCATTCATCGTGATGAGTGGAGATATATTGATCGAAGTTGGTTCTTATAAGAGAGTTGCCGATGTATTGGCGGAGGCGGGTTTTACATGTGAAGCCTATACGGAGGTGGAACCGGAACCGAGTTTTCAGACCATTCTAAAAGGCGCAGAAAGGATGAATGAATTCGAACCGGACTGGGTGATCGGTTTCGGCGGCGGTTCAGCAATGGATGCCGCAAAGGCGATGTGGGTGTTCTATGAGAATCCTGATTATACGACATTGGAAGAGACGATGCCGCCTAATACGATCAGGCATCTGAGGGAGAAGGCAAGAGTATGTTGTATTCCGACATCTGCTGGGACAGGAAGTGAGGCGACGAGGGCTGCATTGATTAAAGATACTGTGCATAAGAAAAAGTACTCAGTGCGGGATATGAATGGCCGCCTAGTTCCTGACGTTGCTATTTTGGACCCTTCATTTACCGTATCAATGCCAAAGAGCTTAACGGCAGCATCGGGAATGGATGCTTTGACTCACGCTATTGAGTCTTATGTGACACCGACGGCAAATCCATTTTCCAGAGCTATGTCACTCGCGTCGTTTCTATATGGATATCAAAATCTGGCACTTTGCTATGAAAGGGGAGACGATCTGGAAGCGAGGGCAAATATGCTTGCAGCCTCCTGTATGGGGGGAATTGCATTTTCAAATTCTGGACTAGGAATTGTACACGGAATTGCTCATTCGTTTGGTGCGGAGTATGGAGTGCCTCATGGACTGGCCAACGCTGTTGTGCTTCCATATGGTTTGGAGTTTAACAGTCAGTTGAGAGAAGTGAAGAAGCAATATGATGAGCTGTCAAGTTTTGTTGGACAGCCCTCGCTTGTGGAGGCAGTAACAGAATTGAATCGACGTATTCATATTCCGATTTGTATGAAAGAAGTGGTGAAGGACGAGCAATTATTTATAGAAGAGCTGGAGAAATTAACAGATAAGGCGATGAGTGATGTAGCTACGCCGTTTAACCCAATCTCTCCCACACGTGAGGAGATGCAGAGTCTGATATTGAAGGTATATTATGGAGAATAGAAGCAGTCGAAGCTGCCATACTGATTTACAGTATGGCAGCTTTAATTATTAGTCGATGAAAATTTCTTCTTAATCTAGTATAAAAATAGTTTATGTAGATGCATGCTGGTCTATAAATTCGATTTCGACTTATGGCAAAATACAATGGATGAAGTAGTTTTAATCCCATTTTAACATGATGAGAATAACTCATAATCCCTATTTTATTTTGGGTATGCTAAATTCTTAGGGTACTTAAAGGAAAGGTTAGGGATGAAAGATGTTTAAGGTATTTAGGCCGGATGGATGATTACAGAAGAGAATAGCTTGCAACAGATTTCAGCTAAGTATAGATCAGGAAGAAAGGAGAGTATGGAAAATCCATACAAAGAAATCATATGATGGATGTTATTATGGTTGCTGTTTTGCTCGTCTGCTTTGGAAGTATGAAGCTGTTTGCTGACTGGTGCGAAAAGCAGGTAAAAGTTCAGAGAGTAAAGGAGGATGAAGAATCATGATTTTACTTGGAGCGATTATCATACTTTTAGCAGGATATCTGGTATACGCACTGGTATATCCGGAGAAATTATAAAAAGTGGAGGAGAAATAAATGTTACAGATACTTATCTCGCTGGCGATATATATGGTATTGGTAATACCGATGGGTACTTACATGTATCATATCGCGACTAATAAAAAGACGTTTGCGGATCCGGTTTTCAACCGTATTGACAACGGAATCTACAAATTGTGCAGAATCAATCGCCAGGGCATGAACTGGAAACAGTATGCGCTGCACCTTTTGATGGCCAATGCTGTCATGGTATTTGTAGGTTATCTCGTTTTGAGATTCCAGGGAGTTCTTTTCAACAACCCCAACGGAATCGAAGGAATGGAACCAACCCTTTCTTTTAATACAATCATCAGCTTTATGACGAACACAAACCTTCAGCATTATTCTGGAGAGTCAGGTCTTTCTTATTTGAGCCAGATGTTGGTCATCATTTACATGATGTTCACATCAGCAGCTTCCGGTTATGCGGCTTGTATGGCATTCTGCCGTGGACTTGCCGGAAAGAGAAAAGATCTTGGAAACTTTTACGAGGATATGATTCGTATCACTACGAGAATCCTGATTCCAGTTTCCATTATCGGTGGTCTGATTTTGATTAGTCAGGGAACACCAGAGAACTTCTTGTCTAACCAGACGATACATACAATTGAAGGCAAGCTTCAGGACTTAGCGATGGGACCTGTCGCAGCTCTGGAGATTATTAAGCACTTAGGAACAAACGGTGGTGGTTTCTTTGGCGCGAACTCGACAACGCCATTTGAGAACCCGACCATTATTTCTGACCTCGTAGAGATGTATTCCATGATGATTCTCCCAGGTGCCTGTGTAATTACCTTTGGTAAGATGGTACAGGAGAGAAAAAGATCTGAGAATAAAACTGTTGAGGCAGCAAAGAAGATTTCAATCTTTGGAAAACAGGGAAGAACCGTTTTTGCAGCTATGGCAATTATCTTTATGGTAGGTGTTTGTGTCTGCTTCTTCTCTGAGAAAGCCGGCAACCCGATTCTGGCAGACGCTGGGGTCAGCCAGGCGATGGGAAGTATGGAAGGGAAAGAAGTGCGATTTGGCATTGATCAATCTGCGCTGTTCACTACGGTTACGACTTCCTTTACAACCGGTACTGTAAACAACATGCATGATACACTGACGCCACTCGGCGGTATGGTTCCGCTGCTTCACATGATGTTGAACTGCGTATTCGGCGGTAAGGGCGTTGGTTTGATGAATATGGTTATGTACGTCATCTTGGCAGTCTTCTTATGCGGCCTGATGATCGGACGTACACCGGAATACTTAGGAAAGAAAATTGAAGGCCGAGAGATGAAACTGGTTGCGCTTGTACTGATCGTACATCCGTTGCTGATTCTTGGTTTCTCAGCTTTGGCAGTTTCTACAACCGGAGGCATTGAGGGAATCACAAACCCAGGATTCCATGGACTTTCCCAGGTGCTGTATGAGTACTCCTCATCAGCGGCCAACAACGGTTCTGGATTTGAAGGATTGGCTGATAACTCTTACTTCTGGAATATTACCGCAGGACTTGCGATGTTCTTCGGAAGATACATTGCAATCATTGCTCAGCTTGCTATCGCAGGAAGTATGCTTGCTAAGAAGAAAGTGAATGAGACTGTCGGTACACTGCGTACAGACAATGCAATCTTTGTGATTATTCTTGTAGTTGTTGTATACATTTTTGCAGCACTGACATTCTTCCCGGCATTGGCACTTGGACCGATCGCAGAGCATTTGACTTTGTGGATGTAACAGCTGACTGACGTTCGGGCTGCATGATTTGTAGCTATTAAAATGAGAAAGGATATCAACTAAGATGTCAAAGGAAAATAAAAAGACTAAATTTGTGACAAAAGATATTCTGAAAAGCTCCTTAATTGGGGCCTTTCAGAAACTGAGTCCGAGATATATGATAAAGAACCCCGTAATGTTCGTGGTTGAGATCGGATTTTTCATTGCACTGGTTCTTACCATTTTCCCAACAGTGTTTGGTGACGACAGTACTCTTAGAGTATATAATGGTTTGGTAGCGGTGATTCTGTTTATCACAGTTTTGTTTGCAAACTTCGCAGAATCTGTGGCAGAAGGACGAGGCAAAGCACAGGCAGAGTCCTTGAAGAAGACAAAAAAAGATACCATGGCACATTTGCTTTTGGACAATGGCGAAGAGAAGCTGGTAAATGCTTCTGAGCTGAAAAAAGGCGATGTTGTTATTGTAAGAACAAATGAGTTAATTCCTAACGATGGTGAGGTTATCGAAGGTATCGCTTCTGTAGATGAGTCAGCGATCACTGGTGAGTCTGCACCGGTAACCAGAGAGGCAGGCGGAGACTTTTCTTCCGTCACAGGAGGTACTACCGTAGTCAGTGACTGGCTGAAAGTCAGAATTACTTCTGAACCTGGTAAATCCTTCCTGGATAAGATGATTTCCCTGGTAGAGGGAGCTTCCAGACAGAAAACTCCAAACGAAATTGCATTGAATACCCTGTTGGTTGGTTTAACAATCATTTTCCTGATTGTAGTAGTAACTTTGTATTGCTTCGCAGATTATTCAGAGACAGCTATTCCGGTAGCAACAATGATTGCACTGCTGGTTTGTCTGATTCCTACCACAATCGGTGGTCTGCTCTCCGCAATCGGTATCGCGGGTATGGACCGTGTAACCAGATTTAATGTCATCGCAATGTCAGGTAAAGCTGTAGAGGCCTGCGGTGATGTTGATACCATGATCCTTGACAAAACTGGTACCATCACTTATGGTAACCGTCTGGCGGCGGATTTTAAACCGGTAAAAGGAAGATCAAAAGAAGACCTGATTGACTACAGTGTTATGACTTCTCTGTGTGACAATACTCCAGAGGGTAAATCAGTAGTGGAATTGGGAAAAGAGATGGGCACCAAGATCGGCGAGGAAGCAGCAGAGCAGATGGAATTCGTAGAGTTTACTGCTCAGACTAAGATGAGTGGTGTCAACCTGAAAGACGGCACTCAAGTACGTAAAGGTGCTTACGATGCAATTAAGACTTATGTGACAGAAAAAGGCGGAAAGGTTCCGGAGGATTTGGAAGGAATCGTGACAGAGATTTCCAGCTTAGGGGGAACACCGCTGGTAGTGTGTGTAGATAACGTGATTTACGGTGTCATTTACCTGAAGGATACTGTAAAACCGGGTCTGGTAGAGAGATTTGCAAGACTCCGTGAGATCGGTATCAAAACTATCATGTGTACAGGTGATAACCCACTGACAGCAGCTACTATCGCAAAAGAGGCTGGTGTGGATGGATTTATCGCAGAGTGTAAACCAGAAGACAAGATCGTTGAGATCAAGAAAGAGCAGGCAGAAGGTAAGATCGTGGCTATGACCGGTGACGGTACGAACGATGCTCCGGCTCTGGCACAGGCTGACGTTGGTCTGGCTATGAACAGTGGTACAGCAGCGGCAAAAGAAGCAGCAAACATGGTAGATTTGGATTCTGACCCGACGAAAATTTTGGAAGTCGTTGAGATTGGTAAACAGCTTCTGATTACCAGAGGTTCTTTGACGACATTCAGTATCGCGAACGACGTGGCAAAATACTTTGCAATTATCCCGGCAATGTTTACGCTGGTTATTCCACAGATGGAAGTACTGAACATCATGCATTTGGCTACTCCGTTCAGCGCGATTTTGTCAGCACTTATTTTCAACGCGATTATCATTCCTTGTTTGATTCCTATCGCAATGAAGGGTGTAAAATACAAACCAATGCGTTCTGAAAAGATGTTGCTGAAAAACATGGGAATCTATGGACTTGGCGGTATCATTGTTCCGTTTATCGGAATCAAGATTATTGACTTGCTTGTGTCACCGTTGCTTGCTCTTTTAGGACTATAAAAGGAGAGAAGAGAAAAGATGAAAAATTTTGTATCATATTTTAAAAAAGCTTTTATCCTTACCCTGGTGTTGATGGTAATGTGTTCCGTTATCTATCCGCTGGTATTGACCGGGTTAGGCCAGGTGATGTTCAAAAAACAGGCGAATGGAAATTTGGTCGAGGTAAACGGTGAGGTAGTAGGGTCCGAATTGGTGGGACAGAATTTTACTGATGACAGATACTTCCATGGGAGAGTTTCTTCTGTAAACTATAACACTTATACAGAAGAGGAAGCGGAAGATGGAACCTATGGTGGTGTAAGTTCAGGTTCATTCAACTATGGTGCGACGAATCCTGATCTGGAAGCCAGAGTAAAGGAAAGCGTAGCAGACTTTAAAGAGCGCTATAAAGACGCTACTGGCGAGGAACTGACAGAGGATATTCCAGCAGACCTGATGACAGCATCCGGTTCTGGTCTGGACCCACACATCAGTCCTGCATCAGCAGAGATTCAGGTGCCGATTGTAGCTGCAAACAGCGGACTCTCTGAGGAGAGAGTAAGGGAGATTGTAGACGAGAATACAAGTCACAAGATCCTAGGCGTCTTTGGTGAGGAAAAAGTAAACGTTCTGAAATGCAACATTGCCATTGCACAGGAGATCGGAGAACTCACAGCAGATGCAGAGTAAGTATAATGGACAGCGTGGTGAGAGAGGAAATCACTGTGCTGAATCTAAGAGGTTGCTGCAGAAGGAATACCTTCTGCGACGGCCTCAATTTTGCGTGATAAGCTCGGCAAGTGGTAACCGTACTTGCACGAGCGGACATTTGCCGGGCAACGGACGGCGAGCAGCTATGCTGCGAGCTGTACGCAGTATTGAGGCGGATAGGGGACGATAGCTCTCTCCTATCCGGTTGTGTAAAGGGGAGAAAATATGAGCGAAGAGATGAGACCTGACCCAGAGAAGCTGCTGCGGCAGATTCAACAGGAAGAACAAAAGGAGAAGAAAAAAAAGAGAGGCAAATTCAGTATCTTTTTGGGATATGCGGCAGGTGTTGGAAAGACCTATGCGATGTTGGATGCTGCGCATCAGGCACAGAAAAATGGGATAGATGTAGTTGCAGGTTACATCGAACCTCATGCACGGCCTGAGACGCGAGCAATGATGGAAGGCTTAGAGGTATTGCCGCCGCTGATGGTGGAATATAAGGGAATAGAACTGCGGGAGATGGATTTGGATGCAGTCTTGAAAAGACGGCCGCAGCTCGCCTTGGTGGATGAACTGGCCCATACGAATGCTAAGGGGCTGAGGCATCAAAAGCGGTATGAGGATATCGAGGAAATCCTGGATGCAGGAATTGATGTCTACACGACGGTTAATATCCAGCATCTAGAGAGTCTGAATGATATCGTGGGAAGCATTACCGGAATCCATATGAAAGAAAGAGTGCCGGATACGGTATTTGATTCTGCAGACCAGGTGAAAATTATTGATATTGAACCTGAGACACTGATACAAAGGTTGCAAGAAGGAAAAATCTATAAGTCAATTCAGGCTGAGAGAGCGCTGAATAACTTTTTTGCAAAGGAAAAGCTAATCTCATTAAGAGAGATCGCTCTGCGCAGAACTGCGGATAGAGTGAACAGAATAGCGATTGAAGAGAGCAAGATGTACCGTGACAAAAAGTACTATACGGGAGAACACGTTTTGACTTGTATCTCTCCTTCTCCTACCTGTGCAAAAGTGATTCGGAGCGCCTCACGTCTGGCTTATGCTTTTCATGCAAACTTTACTGCCTTATATGTTGAGACTCCTGATCTTCAAAATGCAGACCGAAAAGTAAAAAAAATGGTCGAAGAAAATATGCATTTAGCAGAAGCTCTGGGAGCGAAGATCGCTACGGTGTTTGGAGAGGATATTCCCTTTCAGATAGCGGAGTATGCAAAAATCTGTAGCGCATCAAAGTTGGTTCTAGGAAGAACAAATCACAAAATATGGCTGGGACAGAAAAAGGGAACGCTCACCGATCAAATTACACAATATATTCCTAACATGGATATCTATATTATTCCTGATACCAGCAATCGGGCTGAGAGATGGGCGGTTCCCAAAGATGTGGCAAAGCACAAGAAAGAGGAGAAAAATGGAAGCCTGTTTTTAGACCTTATAAGGGGTGTTGCTACACTTGGAATTGCCACAGTAGTAAGTTTAGGTGTGGAACAAGTCGGCTTTATGAGTGCAAATATTATCATCATTTACCTGTTTGCGATTCTGATGCTGTCTCTCTACTCACGGAGAAGGTGGGTTTCGGCAGTGGCGGCACTGCTCAGTGTATTTTTGTTTAACTTTTTCTTTGTACCGCCGATCTACAGTTTTGCCGTTCATGCGCCGGCTTACTATACGACCTTTGTGTTTATGTTTCTGTTTGCATTTATTATTTCTACGATTATCACCAGTGAAAGAAAACAGGCAAAAGAGAGTGCGAAATTTGCATATCGCACGGAATTACTCTTGGAAAATAGCAAGAGGATGCGGCGGGTTCATACAGTCAGAGCTCTATTGAAGGAACTCAGCAATCAGGTACTGAAGTTGATGAATCTGTCAGTGATATTTTTTGTGAAAAAGGATAATAAAATGACGGGACCATGGTTATTTCCAAGGGTAGGGATGGACAAGGCTCAGCTTCGGGATATGTTAGATGATCAGGAACGTGCCGTTGTACAGTGGGTCCTGGAGAATAAAAAAAGAGCTGGCTGTTGTACACATACGCTTCCAGGCGCCCAGGCTATGTATCTTCCTATTAAAAGTGGTGACGAGATCTATGCGGTTATGGGAATTGTTTTGGAGGAGAAAAGGGAAATTCCGCCTTTTGAGTATGGACTGCTCACTGCTATGCTGAATGAGGCAGCGCTGGTGTTTGCGAGAATATATATGACCAACAATAATGTAGAAGAGCAAAAAGGAGATCAAAAAACGGCTCGATGACGTGGGAGTCTATTTCTGTACAATTCATTCATTTTTTGATATATTTATATGAATAAAAATAAAGAATAGGGGTGAATCGTATGTCTGCTCATATACAAAGTGCTGCCGATGAAAATGAACACATCATGGTATGTCTGTCGGCGTCCGCTTCAAACCCAGAAGTGATACGTCAAGCAGCCAGGATTTCCAGTTCTTTTCATGGAAAATTTACTGCGTTTTATGTGGAGATGTCTGGTATGGATGATATGCCAGTTCAAGAGAGAAATAATCTTCAGGCAAATATTCGAATGGCGGAACAATGCGGGGCTAATATCATAGTCTCCTATGGAAATGATGTGGCTGAACAGATCGCTGAGTACGTCAAGGTGGCAAAAGTGACACAAATCATAATGGGGAAGACCTATAAGGGCAGACGTTGGCTTTTTAAGAGAGACAGTATCTCAGACAAACTGTTAAAGATTGCCCCTAATTTAAAGGTGATGCTGATTCCAGATCCATTGGAAGAAGAACATAAAATTCACTGGGTCAGGAGAAGAAGGAACCAAGATTTCTACCGGAATTCTCTGAGGCTGTCAATAGATATACTGACAATTTTTTTATTCTTGCTGCTCTCAACAGGCATTTGTGTTCTTTTTGAGGAAAATGAATTTCAGACGGACAATCTGCTGATGATCTATATGATGGGTGGGCTTTTACAGGCACTGTTTGCACGGTGCAGAATCAGCAGTATTTTGTATGCTTTAGGCAGCGTGATAGTATTCAATTATTTTTTTACCGAACCTCGGCTGACACTGCATGTGAATGATACGAGTTATATCACCACCTTTTTTGTGATGTTTGCCACATCAATGACCGTCTCTACTCTAGTTCAGCAGATGAAAAGAGTGGCAAAACAGGCTGCAGAGAAGGCATATCGTACAGAAATTTTGTTGGAAACAAGCCAAAAGCTGCAACAGGCAGAGGATGTCTCTCAGATAGCACTACAGTCTATTCAGCAGTTGGAAAAACTGTTGAACTGTACTGTGTACTGTATTCCGGGAAAACCAAGCTCAGATATGAAGTTGCAGGACTACTTTGCCAGCAACAAGGAAGCCAATGGGCTGTCACGGGATGAAATTGCGGTGGCAAGCTGGGCATATAAGAACAACAAGCACGCAGGGGCTACAACGGGAACACTTCCTGGCGCGAGATGCCTTTATCTGACTGTACGCAATGGGGATAAAATTTTTGCGATTATAGGAATTGAGTTAAATGGAAAGGTTCCCACCGCCTTCGAGAAAAGTGTAATGCTGGCTTTGCTCAACGAATCGGCGCTGGCATTTGAGAAAGAGGAACTGCGTAGGCGAGAGAGGGAGACTGCTCTTAGATTACAACAGGAGCAGCTCAGAGGGAATCTGCTGCGGGCGATTTCTCACGATTTGAGGACACCTCTTACGAGTATTTCAGGAAATGCGGATATGCTGATGAAAAGCTATCAAATGATGGCGGACTCTGAGCGCACGAGAATATTTCACGATATCTATGAGGATGCGGTGTGGCTGATTAATCTGGTGGAAAACTTACTGTCGGTGACGAGAATTGAAAATGGAACCATGGATATTGTACTTCAGCCAGAGATGGTAGAGGATGTTCTGGATGCTAGCATGAAGCATTTGAACCGTCATGTGAAAAACCATAAGCTCAAAGTAAGTCAGGCTGATGATATGCTGATGGCAAAAATGGACGCAAAATTGATCATACAGGTACTGACTAATTTAGTCGACAACGCGTTTAAGCATACACCGGAAGGGTCTGAGATTGAGATAAATGTATATGAGAAAAGACATAAAGTTGTCTTTGAGGTGGCTGATAATGGTGACGGTGTGCCGGAAGACCAGAAAGAGAAAATTTTCACAATGTTCTATTCAGGAGATCACACTACATCGGATGGACGAAGATGTATGGGAATGGGGCTAACACTTTGTAAGTCAATTATAGAAGCCCATGGAGGAAGAATTTGGGTGGAGGATAATCATCCGCATGGAGCTGTCTTTCGGTTTGAGATAGAAGCAGAGGAGGTAAATTTCTGATGAAAAAAGAAAATATGCTGATTATGGTGGTCGAAGATGACAAGCTGGTGGGAAATCTCATAACGAGTACTTTGAAAGTAAATGATTACAAGTATATACTGACTACGACAGGAAATACGGCGATTATGGAAGCAGTCTCCCACAGGCCGGATGTAATTCTGTTGGACTTAGGACTTCCTGATATAGATGGGATTGAGGTGATTAAGAGTGTGAGATCTTGGTCTATGTGTCCGATCATCGTCATAAGTGCCAGAAGTGAAGACAAAGATAAAATTGACGCGTTAGATGCAGGTGCGGATGACTATCTGACAAAACCCTTCAGTGTAGATGAATTGCTGGCCAGGCTTCGCTCTACAATGAGAAGAATTCAGTATCTAGAGGATAATGCGGGAAAAGAGACACCGGTTTTTGAGAACGGTCAGCTTCGAATCGACTACTCTTCCGCGTCGGTTACGGTAAAAGGAGAAGAAATTCATCTAATGCCCATTGAATACAGTCTTTTATGTCTACTGGCACAGAATATCGGCAAAGTTCTGACGCATTCCTATATACTGGATAAAATCTGGAAGAACAGTATTGAGAGCGATTTGTCTTCTCTGAGAGTATACATGACCTCTCTGAGAAAAAAAATAGAAATTGGATGTGAGAGGGGAACCTATATACAGACGCATATCGGCATTGGATATCGTATGGTTCGGGTGGAAAAATGAGTGATAAAAGGACAGTGGTCTTGAAAATGATACAGGTGTTGAAATCGGTGGCGGTGATGATTGGATGCCTTGCGGGCGCGACTTTGATAGGAATGGTTTTTCACTGGATGAAATTTCCAGATACCAACGTGGTGATCATCTATATTTTTTCTGTACTGCTGACCGCACGTTTTGTCCCAGGCTATGGATATGGGGTTGCGGTTTCCGTAGCGGCGACACTGACGTTTAACTATTTTTTTACAGCACCGTATTTTACATTGAATGTGTATGATCTGTCTTATCTGGTGACCTTTGTGATTATGACAGTGACCGCGATTATGACCAGTGCGCTGACATCTAGGGCGAGGAAGAGCGAGCGCCAGGCGTGGGAAAAAGAAAAAATCGCGAATGCACTGTATGGATTGACACATCGGCTTACCAATGCAGCAGATTTGGATGAGATTGTCTCAGCGGTCATTGAGCAGGTGAGTAAAGTATTGGGATGTGATGCAGCGTGCCTGTGTTTTAATCAGGAGGGTTGTCCCATGGAGACTTATCAACAGCAAAGAGGTAGTGAACGGATGATTCAAAAAACTGGAGAAGAGGATTTCGCCAGGTATTCCGAGGGAAACGTCTTTGGGAAAAACACAGTCTGTGTGGGAGAGAAGTTTTGTGATTGGCCTATCTACGGCAAAGACAGAATTCTAGGTGTACTGCGGTTGCCAAAAGATACCGCGGTTGGTACCATGAGAGGTTATCTGCCGTTGATGCAGGCTATGTTGGAAAACACAGCATTGGCTATGGAGCGAGTATGGAATGTGCAGGAGAGCAATCGTTCGAAGGCGGAGATGACCCAGGAGAGATATCGCGGGAATCTGCTGCGGGCAATCTCACACGATTTGAGGACTCCTCTGGCGGGAATCATGGGGAGTTCGGAACTTTTGATGGATATGCTGAAGGAGGACAAGGAGGGCCGTGAGCTGGCCTCTGGCGTCTATAAGGATGCCGATTGGCTGCTGTCTTTGGTAGAAAACATCCTGAATCTCACGAGGCTCCAAGATGGCAGGCTTATCTTGAATAAGCAGCCGGAGGCGGTAGAGGAGATTTTGGGCAGTGCAATTGCCCATGTGACAAAGCGTTATCCAGGAAGAGAAATTACGGTGGATATTCCGGAAGAACTGCTGATGGTACCTATGGATGGAAGATTGATGGAACAGGTTCTCGTGAATCTGATGGACAATGCAGTGAAGCACACATCGGAGGAAAAAGAAATTCGTGTGGTGGTAAAGACGCAGGAGGAGCAAGGAGAAGTACTGTTTCAAGTGTTGGATGAGGGTAGTGGAATCGCTCCGGCAGATTTGCCTCATATTTTCCAGCTGTTTTACACGACGAGTACGAAAAGTGCAGATGCCAAGAGAGGTGTTGGTCTGGGATTGGCGATCTGTGAGTCTATTGTGAAGATGCATGGAGGAACGATTACCGCGGGCAACCGGAAAGATTGCAAAGGAGCGGAGTTTTCCATTCGGCTCCCTATGGAGGTGTCTCATGAAAAATAGTAGTATTCATATCTTGGTCATAGAAGATGATCCTCAGATTAGAAACTTTATATCTTATGTGCTGAAGCAGGAAGAGTTTTTGTGTACAGCTGTGGGGACTGCGCAGGCTGGCATGTCGGAGTTGGTGTCAGGGCAGATAGATTTGATGATTCTGGATCTGGGGCTGCCGGACTATGATGGCATCGAGGTGATTCAAAAAGTCAGAGAGTGGTCGGAGATTCCTATTGTGGTGGTGTCTGCGAGAGACCAAGATCAGGAAAAAGCAGCAGTGCTGGACAGCGGAGCAGATGATTATCTGACGAAGCCTTTTTCAGCAGTGGAGCTTTTGGCCAGAATTCGGGTGGCGCTGCGGCACCTTTGCAGGCTGGGAATCGGAGGACAGAGGGTTCAGACTACGGCGAAGGTCAAGGATTTGAGTATAGATTTTGAGAAGCATTTGGTGTACTTGGAGGGAAAAGAAATCCATGTGACTCCCATGGAGTACAGCCTTTTGAATCTATTCTTTCACAACATCGGAAAAGTACTGACCACAAGTTATATTTTAAAAGAAGTTTATGGAGTTCATTATGGAACAGACACTCAGGCGTTGAGAGCACTGATGGCTGGTCTCAGGAGGAAAATAGAAAAAAATCCGGCGAAGCCCCAGTATATTTTGACAGAGATTGGAGTGGGATACCGGCTGAGTGAAAATTAAATTCTCACAGGATTCTCACACAGATTTAGAATCTCTCACACCATCATCACAAAATCTTTGTTATTCTTTAGATAAAGAAAATATCCTCGATAAAGAGGTAAAGGAGAAGATAGAGATGATGGAGAGAGTATTTAACAGAAATAAAAGTAATTTATATACATTTTGCAAAGCAGGAAAGAAGCTGATTAATAAGGGTAAATATGAGGAGTGCAGATTGTTGGCGGCGGATGCCATGAAGAATTATCCAGATGCGCCGGAACCTCATAATATATTTGGAATTGTATTGGAGAAGCAGGGAAACCACGCGTCAGCAATGAGACATTTTCGGGCTGCGTACGCATTGGACCCATCTTATGCGCCGGCACGGCAGAATCTTGAAAATTTTGGAACCTTTGAGCAGAATTTAGGCTGTGCGTTTGGTGATCTGGAGGAGCAGCAGAATGCACAGAGTGAGGATAAAGTAATTGCATAACAGGTAGTTGAAAGGGTACTGTTGCCGTGAAAGCGGCAGCAGTTTTTTTATTGTATAGGAAACGAAGTTTCCTATACAATAAAAAGCCCTCCGGGCGAGATGCACACGCCGCAATGGGGAATTTCACCGCAAGGCGGTGCTGCGGCGGCGCGCAAAGTGGGGCGCGCCCCTCAAAGATTGAGAGAATGAGGAGTTGAAGTGGGCTTGCCCACTTTGTTATATAATAGGAAAGACCTTGTCACGCTAATGGGTGTAAGTTCTTTCCCATTACATAAACGCTCCGCTATGGATGCGAACGCCGCAATGAGGAATTTCACCGTTTTGCGGTGTCGCAGCAGTGCGCAAGCGGAACGAGCCCCTCAAAGATTGAGGGGATGAGGAAATGGAAGCAGGCTTATCCACTTTATTATGCTATTTGATATTGAAAAAAATTAAATCTTATGATAAATTGAAAATAGTCAGAATTAAGTCAGAAAATAGCTTTCAAATTTTTAAAAAGTTAGATGTCGACAAAATAGGAGGACAAGGAAATGCAGACTGTGAGATTGGGAAAGACGGAGATTGTGACCAATAAAAATGGTTTTGGGGCGCTGCCAATTCAGAGAATCAGCGACGCGGAGGCTGTGAAGCTGCTGAGAAGAGCTTACGACAGAGGGATTACATTTTACGACACAGCTAGATTTTATACAGACAGCGAGGTTAAGATTGGTCTCGCCTTCAAAGGAATGAGGGATAAGGTATACATTGCTTCAAAAACAGCGGCGGTGACGCCGGAGGCTTTTTGGAAAGATTTAGAGACCACGCTGAATAATCTTCAGACGGACTATCTGGATATTTATCAATTTCACAATCCTGATTTTTGTCCGAAGCCGGGGGACGGCAGTGGGGTCTATGAGTGTATGCTAAAGGCGAAGGAGCAAGGGAGAATCCGTCATATTGGTATCACCAATCATCGCTTAAAGGTGGCTGAGGAGGCAATTGATTCCGGGCTTTATGACACTCTTCAGTTTCCATTCTGTTACCTGGCTACGGAGAAAGACATTGCACTGGTGAAAAAATGTGAAAAAGCGGATATGGGATTCATTTCTATGAAGGCTTTGTCAGGAGGATTGATTAATAACTCAGCGGCAGCTTATGCTTTTCAGGCACAGTATGAGAATGTTTTGCCCATTTGGGGAGTACAAAGGGAGGAAGAACTGGATGAGTTTCTGTCCTACATAGATCATCCGCCTGTGATGACGGAGGAGCTGCGGCAGGTCATTGATCATGACAGGGAAGAGCTGTGTGGGAATTTCTGTCGTGGATGTGGATATTGTATGCCATGTCCGGCAGGTATCAAGATCAATGACTGTGCGAGAATGTCTTTGATGATACGGAGGGCGCCGACTCAGATGCAGCTGACAGCAGATATGCAGAAGATGATGATGAAGATCGAAGACTGTCTGCATTGTAATCAATGTATGGAAAAATGTCCTTATGAATTGAACACCCCTGAGCTTCTTCAGAAAAATTTGAAAGATTATAAGGAGATTCTAGCAGGAAAAGAGATTCTTTCCAATAAAGAGACGCAGTTTTAAAAAAAATGTAACGAATAGCCAATAGCAGCTTCCGGTAGTGAAATAAGGTGATTGTAAAATAACAGTGTTGTTGGTATAATGATAAAAGTAATAGAAATATAGGCATTTATGACAATGGAAAGTTCGCGAAGCGTGCTTTCCATCGTTTTAGGAGGAAGTCTTTATGAACCGTAAGAAGATTATAATAGACTGCGACCCCGGGATTGATGATTCAATCATGCTCTGTCTGGCAGCAGCATATGAGAGACAGCTGGAAATTCTGGCAGTGACTACAGTTGCGGGAAATCATCTGATTAATAAAGTAACCAAGAATGCGCTGGATGTTTTAGATTTTCTGAAGATGGATGTGCCGGTGGCCAGAGGGATGGATACACATATTCTGAATCCAGTAAGACCGGCAGAGGATGCTCATGGGGAGAACGCATTGGGAAATGTGACACTTCCTGACTCCGTGAGAAAACCGGTGGATGAGCATGCGGTGTTGTATATTCGCGACCTTTTGATGGGATTGGGAGAAGATGAGAAAGTCACGTTGGTGGTTACTGGCCCTTGTACCAATATAGCAATGCTTTTCCGGCTGTTTCCACATATAAAAAAGAAAGTTCAGCAGATTGTACTCATGGGAGGCGGTGTAAAAAGCGGCAATGTGACTTCGGCGGCAGAATTTAACATGCATGAGGACCCGGAAGCGGGAGAAATTGTATTCCAGTCAGGAGTTCCCATCGTCATGGCAGGTTTGGATGTGACCTGGCAGTGCGGACTGACCCGTCGGCAGATTGAGAAGCTCTGTCAAGTGGGAGGAAAGGTAGCTAAATTCTGTGGAGATATGGCAGGATACGCCTTTGAGAGAAGTTTTCATGAACTGCGTAGAATTTTGCCCATACATGATGCGGTGACGATTATGTATTTGGTTCACCCAGAAATCTTTCAGGATGAAGATGCGTTCGTCCATGTGGATTGTTCTTATGGAATCAGCCGCGGAGAGACAGTCTGCGATTTTCGCTGGTGGAGATTCGAGGAGGAGCCTGCAGTCAAGGTTTTGCTGAGCGCAGATGAGAACAAATTTCAGGAACTTTTAATAGAAGCTATATTTGAACTGGATGAGAGACTGGGTAACCTATGAACTATATTGTGATGGATCTGGAATGGAATCAGTGTCCGGACGGAAAAGAGTATGCCAATGAAAAGCTGCCTTTTGAGATCATTGAGATTGGGGCAGTAAAACTAAATCAGAACAAAGAGATTGTTGGACGTTTTCATGAGATCATCAGGCCCCAGGTGTATAAGTGGATTCATGCGAAGACCAGAGAGGTGGTCCATCTGAACTATAGGAATTTAGCAAATGGCAAGTCCTTTTCGGCAGCAGTCCAGGATTTTTTGGTGTGGTGCGGAGAGGACTATCGATTTTGTACCTGGGGAACTCAGGATTTGCTTGAATTGCAGAAGAATATGAGATATTATCAAATTCTAGAGAGTCTTCCTGGGCCAATTCGTTACTACGATGTACAGAAATTATTCAGTATAGCCTATGAAGATCGGTCCAGCCGCAGAGCTTTGGAATATGCAATTGAGTATTTGAATATAGAAAAAAAGTATAAGTTTCACAGAGCACAGTCGGATGCCTATTACACGGCAGAAGTTCTTCAGAAGATTGAGGACCCTGAAGTTTATTGTTATGATTCCATAGACGTGTATCAGAATCCTAAGGGGAAGAAGCAGGAAATTCATATTAAATATCCTACTTACGATAAATTTATTTCCAGGGAATTTAGCAGTAAGGAAAAAGCGATTCGGGATCGCGAAGTGAACAGCACGAGATGTCCCGTGTGTGCGGTGGCTGCCAAGAGAAAGATCCGTTGGTTTACTACGAATTCCAAGCAGTATTACAGCGTGTCTCTATGTCAGAGCCATGGCCTGGTAAAAGGAAAAATCCGCATGAAGAAGACAGAGAACGATACTTTTTATGTGATTAAAACTATCAAGTTGATAGATACAGCAGATGCGAAGAAGATTCAGGAAAAGCAAGAATCCCTTCGCATCAGAAGACAGTTAAGAAGAAAGCGCAGCAAGGAAAAGTAAATTTTCTTGCTGTTCATAGGAATCGGAAGCTCCCAAGAACCAGTTGTTGTGTTTGTACAGATAGCTGGTTCTTAATTTTTTGTTTCCAATAGGGTTTGGAATAATGGTTGTCTTTGCGTATATTTTGTCTGTGTCTATCTCAGTAGGCACGGTGATAAAATAACCGTGATAGGCAAACATTGGACTTTTTGACTGTCTGTAATCGAGCACAGTCTGGGTGAGGGGGTCTAGATTGATATCCAAATATTTAGGCCCTTTCTTTTCGACTTGGATATTCTTGAAGTTGTTAAATCCGTAGTCAAAAAGGGCAGCCGTATCTGTGTAAGTGTAGGTTCCCTCGTCTTGCAGTACTACACAGATTAAAGTCATATGTCCTCTCTTAGCATAAGTCACCAGAGTGTTTCCGGCAGCTTGGGTGTAGCCGGTTTTGCCGCCCAGACAGCCTTCATAATAATAACCTGTGTTTGACATCATCTTGTGGTGATTGTACAAAACGCGGGGCTCCGTGTACAGGTTTGTGGGTTCGATCGTGTACTCCAAGGTGGTTGCTACTTTGCGAAACTGGGTGTTTTTCCAGGCATACCGGGCGATCAATGCCATGTCATGGGCAGTAGTGTAGTGGTGTTTATCGGGAAGACCGTTGGCGTTGTTGAAATGCGTTCTGGTACATCCGATTTGTCTCGCGGTCTGGTTCATCAACTCCACGAAGTTTTTTAGATTTCCACAGCTTTGTTCTGCAATAGCTGTCGCTACTTCATTGGCGGATGCCAGCATGATGGCACGGTAACAGTCGGAAACTTTCATCTGTTCTCCTACCAGGCAACCGATATTGGAACTGTCCACATCCTGATGGGTGATTGCATAGTCAGAGAAAGTGACGGTATCATCTGGATTACAGCGCTGCATCGCGAGTGCGGTGGTCATAATCTTAGTGATACTGGCAGGGTATAGCTTCTTATGGGCGTTTTTGCTGTAGAGAATAGCTCCGGTATTCGCGTCCATGAGAACGGCTGAGCCAGCTTCTACTTTTGGACCTTCAGGCCATCCTTTGATTTGGTTTGAAGTGATCTTGCCGTCGTAATAGGCGGTATGGGGAACTGGGGTCGGAGTGGGGTCGGAGACCGCTTCATTCGCAGGCGGGATATCTTCTGCTGTGGCGGATACTGGGACAGTAATAAAGAGAGACTGCATCAGCAAAATCACAGCTAGGATTGAGAGCAGTATAGTTTTATTTTGCTTCATAGTAATTCCTTCTTTCGTTGTGAATTTTTTCAAAATATTTTTTATGATTTTGTCTTTGTCTATAGGTGTTCTTTGATGATAACAAGAAAGCGAGAATTTGTCCAGGCAGGTATATGTAAAAATGGTAGCAGTTCATCTATGAGAAGAGACTCTATAAGTACCATGTTAACAATAATGAAATGTCACAAAAAATAAGAAGAATAGGAAGAAGGTCTTGACACGGGGAATTAATCATTAGTATAATACACTACAAATAGGGAAAAACCACGATGGAGACAGTAGGTTGTATTTGAAAAGCACAGCGAGCCGGGGCGGGTGGAAGCCTGGTATGAGTAGAAACAGTTGAAAATCCCTCCGGAGTTTCGAGTCTGAAAGCGGAAGCGAGTAAGAGGAGACGGATTTCTTCCGTTATCAGGAACGGGTATAAGCTAAAACAGCAGTACCATGTAATAGGTGGTCAGCGAATGCAGAACTTTCGTCCTTTTACAGGATGGAAGTTTTTTTTTCCTAAAATAAGAGAAAGAAAACGTTGTAGAAATTTAATAATAAAGTAGTAGGAGGTATGAATCGTGTATCAGAAAGTAGATACGAATCTGAATTTCGCAGACAGAGAGAAAAAAGTCGAAGAATTCTGGAGAGAAAACCATATTTTTGAAAAAAGTATGGAATGCCGCAAAGAAGGCGAGACTTATACTTTTTATGATGGTCCGCCGACGGCCAATGGAAAACCTCATATCGGACATGTATTGACTAGAGTAATCAAGGATATGATCCCCCGTTACCGTACAATGAAAGGGTATATGGTTCCGCGAAAAGCGGGCTGGGACACCCATGGACTTCCTGTGGAACTGGAAGTGGAAAAAATGCTGGGCTTAGATGGCAAAGAGCAGATTGAGGAGTACGGTCTGGAACCATTTATCAATCACTGCAAAGAAAGTGTTTGGCAGTACAAAGGAATGTGGGAAGACTTTTCCCAGACGGTAGGCTTTTGGGCGGATATGGAGCATCCTTATGTAACCTATCATGACGATTTCATTGAATCTGAGTGGTGGGCATTAAAGAAAATCTGGGAGAAAGGGCTGCTCTACAAGGGATATAAGATTGTTCCCTATTGTCCAAGATGTGGAACGCCATTGTCCAGCCATGAGGTTGCTCAGGGGTATAAAGACGTGAAAGAGCGCTCCGCAGTTGTACGCTTTAAGGCAGTGGGCGAGGATGCCTACTATCTGGCATGGACCACGACTCCATGGACTTTGCCGTCCAACGTGGCTCTCTGTGTCAATCCGGTGGAATGCTATGTGAAGGTCAGAAAGAATGACGAGGGAAAAGTCTACTACATGGCAGAAGCTCTGGTGGAAAAAGTGTTGGGCGAAGATGTGGAGATTTTGGAGCGTTACACAGGAAAAGATCTGGAATATAGAGAATATGAGCCGTTGTTTAATTTTGTAACGCCAAAGAAAAAAGCTTACTATGTGACTTGCGCGGACTATGTCACTTTGACAGACGGTACCGGCGTGGTACACACTGCTCCGGCGTTTGGTGAGGACGACTCTCAGGTCGGCCGCCGCTATGATCTGCCGTTTGTACAACTGGTAAATGAAAAAGGTGAGATGACTGAGGAGACAGCTTGGGCAGGAAAGTTCTGCAAAGACGCGGACCTGCCGATTCTTCAGGACTTGGAGGACCGTGGTCTGCTGTACGACGCTCCGAAGTTCGAGCACAGCTACCCGCATTGCTGGAGATGTGACACCCCGCTGATCTATTATGCCCGTGAGTCCTGGTTCATCAAGATGACTGCGGTCAAAGACGATCTGATTCGCAACAACAATACGATCAACTGGATTCCGGAGAGTATCGGAAAAGGACGCTTCGGTGATTGGTTGGAAAATGTCCAGGACTGGGGAATCAGCCGTAACCGTTACTGGGGGACTCCTCTGAATATCTGGGAGTGTGAATGTGGACATATGCATTCCATCGGCAGTAAGGCAGAGTTAAAAGAGATGTCTGAGAACTGTCCGGAGGATATTGAGCTTCATCGTCCTTACATCGATGAAGTGACGATCAAGTGTCCGAAATGTGGAAAGGAAATGCACAGAGTACCAGAGGTAATCGACTGCTGGTTTGACTCTGGGGCGATGCCTTTTGCACAGCACCATTATCCATTTGAGAACCAGGAACTTTTTGAACAGCAGTTCCCGGCAGATTTTATCTCTGAGGCTGTAGACCAGACTCGTGGATGGTTCTATTCTTTGCTGGCGATCTCAACTTTGATCTTCAACAAAGCTCCATATAAGAATGTAATCGTTCTGGGACATGTGCAGGATGAGAATGGACAGAAGATGAGCAAATCCAAAGGCAATGCGGTTGACCCGTTTGACGCGCTGAGAGATTACGGTGCAGACGCAATCCGCTGGTATTTCTATGTGAACAGCGCTCCATGGCTGCCGAACCGTTTCCATGGAAAAGCGGTTGTGGAAGGCCAGCGTAAATTCATGGGTACTTTGTGGAATACCTACGCATTTTTCGTGCTGTACGCGAATATTGATAAATTTGATGCGACAAAATATACTTTGGATTATGACAAGCTGCCGGTTATGGACAAATGGCTGTTGTCTAAGCTGAATTCTGTAGTAAAAAGTGTGGATGAGAATCTGGAAAACTACCGGATTCCTGAGAGTGCGAGAGCGTTGCAGGATTTTGTGGATGAGATGAGCAACTGGTATGTCAGAAGGAGCAGGGAGCGTTTCTGGGCAAAAGGTATGCCCCAGGATAAAATCAATGCTTATATGACACTGTATACAGCTTTGGTGACCATCTCTAAGGCAGCAGCTCCGATGATTCCGTTTATGACAGAGGATATCTACCGCAATCTGGTATGCAGTATCGACAAAGATGCTCCGGAAAGTATTCATCTGTGCGACTTCCCTGAGGTGAAGGAGGAATGGATTGACAAGGAACTGGAGAAAAATATGGAAGATCTGCTGGATGTGGTTGTGTTGGGAAGAGCTTGCAGAAATACCGCAAATATCAAGAACCGCCAGCCAATTGGAACCATGTTTGTGAAAGCTCCATTCGAATTGGATGATTTTTACCTGGATATTATCGCAGATGAGCTGAATGTAAAAGAAGTGAAGTTCGCGGATAATGTCGGCTCCTTTATTTCTTATAACTTTAAGCCACAGCTGAAGACTGTAGGCCCGAAATATGGTAAACTGCTGAATGGTATCCGTCAGTATCTCTCTGAGGTGGACGGAACGAAAGCGATGGAAGAGTTAAAGGCAAATGGAACTTTGAACTTCCAGGTGAACGGCAGTGATGTCTCTCTTTCTGAAGAGGATCTGTTGATCGAGACAGCTCAGAAAGAAGGATATGTGACAGAGAATAGTGGCAAGATTTCCGTAGTTTTGGATACGAATCTGACACCGGAGCTTTTGGAAGAAGGCTTTGTGCGTGAGATTATCAGCAAGATCCAGACCATGAGAAAAGAAGCGGGCTTTGAAGTGACAGATAAGATCTGTGTATCTGCAAAGAATAATGAGAAGGTTATGGAAATCATGAAGGCCAATGCAGAGGAAATCAAAGTGGAAGTTTTGGCAGATGAGATGCTCTTAGGTGAGACGAAAGGCTTTGAAAAAGAGTGGAACATCAACAAAGAAAAAGTGACGATGGGTGTATCCAAACAGTGATAGGAGGACGATATGATTATCGACAAACAGTTTGAAAAAGAGACGTTTAAGAAGAGTGTGCGCGACAATGTGAGATTTTTGTTCAGAAAGACATTGGAAGAGGCGACTCCTCAGCAGATCTTTCAGGCAGTTTCTTATTCTGTAAAAGATGTAATCATTGATAACTGGCTGCTGACGCAGAAGACATACGAAGAGCAGGATCCAAAGACGGTGTATTATATGTCTATGGAGTTTTTGATGGGTCGTGCTCTTGGAAATAACCTGTTGAACTTAACTGCTTATAAGGAGGTTAAGGAAGCTCTGGATGAGCTGGGAATCAATCTGAATGCGATTGAAGACGAGGAACCAGACCCAGCTTTAGGCAATGGTGGTCTGGGCCGTCTGGCCGCCTGCTTTTTGGATTCTCTGGCGACTCTTGGATATAGTGCCTATGGATGTGGAATTCGTTACCGCTATGGGATGTTCAAGCAGAAGATCGAGGATGGATATCAGATAGAAGAGCCGGACAACTGGTTGAAAGATGGGTATCCATTTGAGCTGCGCCGGCCGGAATATGCAAAAGAAGTGCATTTCGGTGGGTATGTGAGAGTGGAGTACGATCAAGAAAAAGGTGAGAATAAGTTTATTCACGAAGGGTACCAGGCAGTAAAGGCAATTCCCTATGATATGCCGATTGTGGGCTATAACAATAAGATCGTGAACACGCTTAGAATCTGGGATGCGGAACCGATTGTGGATTTTGGACTGGATTCTTTTGACAAGGGAGATTACCGCAAAGCAGTAGAGCAGGAGAATTTGGCGAGAAATATTGTGGAAGTTCTCTATCCAAATGACAATCACTATGCAGGAAAAGAGCTTCGTCTGAAACAGCAGTATTTCTTCATCTCCGCTAGTATTCAGGCTGCGATTGTAAAATATAAGAAGACTCACGATGATATTATGAAGCTTCACGAAAAGGTGACGTTCCAGATGAATGATACGCATCCAACGATGGCGGTGGCTGAGCTGATGCGTATCCTGATGGACGTGGAAGGCTTAGGATGGGACCAGGCATGGGCAATCACTACAAAGACCGTGGCTTACACCAACCATACGATCATGGCGGAGGCGTTGGAAAAATGGCCGATTGAGCTGTTTTCCAGACTGCTTCCGAGAATCTACCAGATCATTGAGGAGATCAACCGTAGGTTCATTATCGAGATTCAGAATCGCTATCCTGGCAATTATGAGAAAATTAAAAAGATGGCGATCATCTATGATGGTCAGGTAAAAATGGCGCATCTGGCGATTGTGGCAGGCTATTCCGTAAACGGTGTGGCGAGACTTCATACGGAAATTCTGAAAAATCAGGAGCTGAAGGATTTCTATGAGATGATGCCAGAGAAGTTTAACAATAAGACCAATGGAATTACCCAGAGACGATTCTTGCTTCATGGAAATCCACTTTTGGCGGATTGGGTGACTAGCCATATCGGAGCGGACTGGATTACCGATTTGAGTCAGATTCGTAAGCTGGCGATCTATGCAGATGACGAGAAAGCTCAGCAGGAGTTTATGAATATCAAGTATCAGAATAAGGTGCGCTTGGCGAAGTATATTCTGAAGCACAATGGCATTGAGGTAGATCCCAGATCTATTTTTGATGTACAGGTGAAGAGGCTGCATGAGTATAAGCGGCAATTGCTGAATATTCTGCATGTGATGTATCTGTATAATCAGATCAAGCAGCATCCAGAGATGGACTTTTTCCCAAGGACTTTTATCTTTGGTGCAAAGGCGGCAGCAGGTTACAGACGTGCAAAGCTGACGATTAAATTGATTAATGCGGTGGCGGATGTAGTAAACCATGACACCAGCATCAATGGAAAGCTGAAAGTGGTATTTATTGAGAACTATCGTGTTTCTAATGCTGAGATGATTTTTGCAGCAGCCGATGTGTCTGAACAGATCTCGACGGCGAGCAAGGAAGCTTCCGGTACTGGAAATATGAAGTTTATGCTCAACGGTGCCGTGACTCTCGGAACCATGGATGGAGCGAATGTAGAGATTGTGGAGGAAGTTGGGGAGGAGAATGCGTTTATCTTCGGCCTTAGTTCCGATCAGGTTATCAATTACGAGAATCATGGAGGCTATGATCCTCATGTGATCTACAATACGGATGGGGAGATTCGCCAAGTAATGATGGAATTGATTAATGGAAAATACTCCAATGATACAGAATTGTTCCGAGATCTCTATAATTCTCTGCTGAATACTCAGAGCAGTGACCGGGCGGACACCTATTTCATTTTGGCGGATTTCCGGTCATATGCAGAGGCTCACAAAAGAGTCGAAGAGGCATATAGGGATGAGAGACGTTGGGCGAAAATGGCGATGCTGAATACTGCGTGCAGTGGAAAGTTCACATCTGACAGGACGATACAGGAATACGTGGATGATATTTGGCACCTGGATAAGGTGAAAATTGACGCGGAGTAATCATCGGATAGGGGGCCCTTCCCCCATCCGCCGCGTTTATTGTGCAGAATAGGAGCTGTTGCAAAATAGATGTTTCATCTATGGAGCAATAGCTCCTTTTTCAAGAGTTCCAGATAGGTAATCGACAACTGACTCAAGGGCATGTTAGCTGGAACTATATAACCGAAGTGAACACGGAGGTTTTCATCCAGGGGTCGACTGACCAGGCTGTATTTTCGACAGGTTTTTTCGTCCAGAGGCATACAGTCCAGCGTAAAGGCCCGGTTATCAGAAACAAGTTGGTACATAATATCGGTGTTGGAGACCGTAATCCGAGCTTTCGGGCAAATCTTGTCAAGAAGTGAGTAGACTTGCAGAGTGAGGGAATTCATACGGGAGCATTTCTCGGTGATATAGGTATAACCTTCCAAGTCTTCAGGCTTGATGGAACTTCTGGCAGCAAGGTCAGAGTTCTGGTGAACAGTGATTTGATATTTGGAACAGAGTAGATCATGAAAGTCTAGCTTAGAGCTTTTGAAATAAGACATCCAGTCGCTCAATTGCGGGTCGATAATTGTGACAATTCCTAGATCGTAACCAAAATTTTTTACTCGGTCCACAGCCTCATAACATCCGCAGAAAAACATGTCAAAGTTAAGATGAGGGTTTTGGGCATTTTGGCTGCATAGGTTGACAAAGGCGTTCTGAGCCTGGGAGACAAGGGTTGTTGCAAGGTGGAAAGAAGATACCGGAGACTCCTTGAAGTTTTCCAGGCTGGAGAATTGCTTTAGCACATTGCGGGCCTGTATGATAAATTCATATCCGCGCACGGTGGTTCCAGAGATGCCCTTTCGGTTTCTCTCGAAGATATCAAAGCCCAGTTCTCTTTCTAAGTCACGTATTGCCTGGCTGAGCCTTGGCTGGGAGACAAAGAGAGAGTGAGCGGCCAAACTGAAAGAGTGTAGTTTATATACTTCTACAACATAGATGATTTGTTGAATATTCATAAGTCCTCCAAAGGTTCAATAGTCCTAAATACTTACTTTGGTATATATTAATACACGAAACAGTGAGAGTAAAGAGTTATTTGCTTAAACCAAAGCATAGACACTGGCATACCTTAAAGTGAGAATGAGAAATAGGGTGAAAGATTATGGAAATCAGAGGTATTGATGTGAGCGCGTATAATCGTGTGACAGACTACAAAAAAGTGGCGAAGGCTGGGATTAAAGTAGCAATTCTTCGAATCACAGAGAGAGGAAATAAAGTAGACTCTACTTTTTATGGAAATTATGAAGGCTTTGTGGGAGCAGGAATTAAAGTAGGGGTATATAAATACAGCTATGCGCTGTCTGTAGCACAAGCCCAGGAGGAGGCCCGCAAAGTCTTGGAGACTCTGAGCGGCAGAAAATTGGATTATCCAGTTTTCTATGATATGGAATGGAGTGAGCAAAGATCTTTACCGAGAACCACAGTGACAGCTATAGTGAAAGCATTCCGCAAGGTGATTGTGGATGGTGGCTACTTATTTGGAATTTACTGTAATACAGATTGGTATTACCATGTGCTGGATACAGCATCCCTTCCTTATGATTATTGGCTGGCTGCGTATCCTTATAATGATAAAGGACAAATCGTCGAAAGTTTGCGTCCACCGGTAGGAATCGGCTGGCAGTACAGCTCAAAGGGACGGATTCCGGGGATAGAAGGAGACGTGGATTTGGATGTGTTTTATAAAGACTTTTCCGGCGGGAGCTCTGGGGAAGATGCTTCAGGTACTGTTTCCTACACGGTAAAAGCAGGGGACACACTATCTGGAATTGCTCAAAAATACAATACTACGGTGGAGAAACTGGTGAGCCTGAATCATATCAGCGATGCAAATCTAATCTATGTCGGACAGAAGATTCAGATTCCGAAGACAGATGAGGCCTACAAAACTTGGGTGGGTGCCTGTACGGGAAACAGTGTCAATGTGAGAAAAGGACCGGGGTTGAGCTACGGCAATATTGCAGGGTATCCGAGACTGAACAAGGGGAACCTTGTGGATGTAATCGGGGAGAAAAACGCGAATGATGGGGTACCGTGGTACTATATTTGGATTGCGAAGAAGTATAAAGGTTATGTCCGTCATGATTACATCCGCAGAGTATGATGAGAAAATCGAGTGATACAGGAATGAATCAGAGAGAAACTTTCATATATTGTAAAAAAACTGGCAGGTGCTTATGAACTATCTATGGGGCGGTATGATTCTCATAGGAATCGTCTATGGAATGTGTACTGGTAACATATCAGAAGTCACGCAGGCAGTCATACAGTCATCGAAAGAAGCGGTGAATCTTTGCATTGGAATGGCGGGGATCACCGCTTTTTGGAATGGGCTGATGAAGATTGCGGAGGAGTCCGGGATGGTGGAGGGGATGACCATTAAAATTCGACCTCTGTTGAACTTTTTGTTTCCCGGTTTGGTGGGGGAGGAAAAGGCCAGGAAATATATAGCGGTAAATATGATCGCAAATTTTCTGGGGCTGGGAATGGCAGCCACACCGGCAGGGTTAAAAGCGATGGAAGAACTGGAAAAGATAGAGGAGGCCAGAAGAAGAGGTGCCATCTCTGGAAAACCGCGGCCGAGGGGAGAAGCGAGCAATGAGATGTGTAACTTTCTTATTATAAATATTTCTTCGTTGCAGCTAGTGCCGGTGACTATGCTGGCCTACCGTGGTCAGTATGGCAGCGTAAATCCAACGGCGATTATAGGTCCGGCGATTGTAGCGACTATGGTCAGTACTGTGGCAGGAGTTATTTACTGTAAATGGAAGGACAGAAGGTAGAAAGATGAGATTTTTTATGTTTCTCTCTAATTTTATATTCCCTCTTATGATATTTGTGATTGTCGGTTATGGGCTTTTGATGAAGAAGGACATATACAGTGCTTTTTTATCAGGAGCTCAGGAGGGCCTGGGAATTGTTGTGAGGATACTGCCTACGCTCATTGGACTGATAATAGGGGTGGGAGTTCTGCGTTCCTGTGGGGTGTTGGATTTGCTGGGAGATTTGTTTTCTAGATTTACAGCCGAGACGGGCTTTGGACCAGAGCTGTTTTCCCTGGCGCTGGTGAGACTTTTTTCTTCCAGCGCAGCGACAGGGGTAGCCCTAGATATTTTTAAGGAGTATGGGACCGATTCTCTTACAGGACTTGCAGCGTCCATTATGATGAGTTGTACGGAGACCGTGTTTTATACGATGAGCGTCTATTTTGCTGCTGCTAAGATCACGAAGACCCGTTATACGGTGAGAGGGGCGCTTCTGGCTACGGCGGCGGGAATCGCGGCGAGTGTAGTGTTGGCGGCAGGTATGATATAAATATATCGGCATAAAAGATGGGTAGATATAAGAAAAACGAATAACAATATAAGTTTTGGATATTATACAAGGAAAAGGCCCAACGCTATAATAAATAACAATGGTGCTGTACTGAAGTATGCGGTTTGAAAAAACTGTTGTTGAGGGAAGGTAGCAGATGAAAAAAGACCAGGCTGTCCTGGGACGCGCGGCTAGGATTGCGGTCAGATAGTGAGAGGGAGAAATATGAGTGAAAAAACAAGTCTGTTGAATATCATACGTTTTGCCGGAGCTTATATTGCTTATATCATAGGTTCTGGTTTTGCGACGGGACAGGAGATTATTCAGTTCTACACGTCTTATGGATATCTCAGCGTCGGTGCAATTTTAATCAGTATGTTTTTCTTTGCATGGGTAGGAAGTACCGTAATGAAGGTGGGATATGACCACAAGAACGAGCCGGAAGGAGGAGCATATCAAAGATACTGCGGTAAGTATCTGGGTACGTTTTATGAGTATTTTGTGCCGTTCTTTCTGTTCTGTGTAGTGGTGATTATGATTTCAGGAGCGGGAGCTACACTGAATGAGTACTATGGAATGAATCACTATGTAGGAAGCCTTTTGATGGCAGTTCTCATTTACGTTGCATATATATTTGGCCTGAAGGGTCTGGTAAATATCATTGGATGTATCGGGCCTGTGATTATTTTGTTTACCATGATCGTAGGGCTGGTTACTTTGGTTGAATCAGGTTCAGGTTTGGCTGAGGCAGGTAAGGTAATGGAGGAAATGTCCATTGCTCAGGCTGCGCCGAACTGGTTGTTAGGCGGTCTGCTCTATGCGGCTTACAATATCTTTGGTTCCATCATCTTTTTAACTGCCCTGGGACGGACAGCCAAGAGCAGAAAGGAAGCGTCTATGGGTGGTGCTGTAGGCGGTATTACACTGATGCTGGCGACTCTAGTCATGAATCTGGCATTTTTGTCTGATATTGGAGAGGTTGGAACTTTGGCAATTCCTACGCTGCACCTGGCTGACAATATCTCGCCGATTATCGGTGTCATCTTCTCCGTTGTCCTGCTGTCTGGTATTTTCTCCACAGCGGCTCCTATGACATGGACTGTCTGTGATAAGATCGTAAAAGAAGGTTCTTTAAAATCTAAGATTGTGGCAGGAGTGATTGTCGTTGCGGCATTCTTCTGCGGACAGCTTCCATTTGACCAGCTGGTAGGCACTGTTTATCCGTATACCGGATATCTGGGAATTCTATTGTTTATCTGCGTGATTGTGTATGTGGTCAAGGGAAAAGCGGGGAGGAATGAAAAGTGAAACTAAAGATTCGCAAAGAGCTGTGTGAGATGGAGAAGAACAGCTACGCGTCGGACCAGATCGTACTTCCAGAAGGGGGAATTGACTGTAGCGAAGGGTGTAACCCTTATGGCTATCCGGAGGGAATACTCCAGGTGGCTAGAGCGTTTAAGTCGGAGAGATTTGCGCCATATCCGCACAGTATGGCGGCTTACAATGGAATCTGTGCATACTGGAAGAGTCAGTGTTTCCTGAAGCGGGATAACATTATGCTGACGGATGGAAGCATCTCTGCTATCTATATAATTAATAATATTTTTAATGTCAAGGGAGCTAAGGTGTTGGGAATTGCGCCGCAGTTCACGGACTTCGGCGCGAACATCCGCCTTCTAGGAATGGAATATGTGTCTGTTCCGTTGAGAAGGGAGAATAACTTCCAGATTGACATAGAGGAATTATTGGACAAGATAACAGGAGATCTAAGCCTGTTATATATCGACAATCCTAACAATCCTACGGGACAGGTAGTGGACAGCAAAGATATCGAGCGGATTTTGAAAAAGGCAGAGGACTGTGGGGTTTGTGTGATTGTGGATGAGGCATATGGAGACTTTATGCCGAAAGATAATTCTGCAGTAAAGTTTTTGGCATCCTATGAAAACCTGATCGTGATTCGTACGTTGTCAAAGGGATTTGGGCTGGCCGGCCTTAGGGTAGGCTATATCTTGGCTGCCGAGAATCTGATTCGCTGTATGTATAAGATGACAAATCCATATCAGGTAGGTGAGATTTCCAGAGAGCTGGCGGGAGCGGCTTTGACGGTGGAAAATCATATCGCAGACCATATGGAGAATTTCGCGAGACAGAAAAGAGAGCTCAGAGAGAATCTGGGTGGGGAGCTTCGGATGGCTGAAACTTGTGACACGGTATCTATCTGTTTGATTTATCATCAGGATTCGAAGGTTGATCTGCACAGACGCTTTATTGAGGAAGGTGTTCTGACTGTACCGGGAGCAGAATTTGACGAATTGAATTCTTCCTATGTGAGAGTGAGAATGCCAATGGAGAAAGATTTTCCTGTTTTGCTAAAAGCAGTAAAGAAGATTGGCCAGGAATAGAAACGGTGGTGCAGTCATTGATCTGACAGCATGGATTTAAAATAATGAGAGAGAGTATCCTAGAAGCTTGGGATATTTTCTCTCATTTTTTCTGTTTCAGGAAAGATCTTTCCTATAGCAGAAACGCTCCGTTTTGTGATGAAAGATTCATGGGACATTTGCATATAACAGTGTAAAGAAGGTAAACGGAGAAAATATATGTTTACGATAAGTCTGTGTATGATTGTGAGAGATGAGGAAGGGACGTTGAGACGGTGTTTGGACAGCGTTAAGGAGGTAGTAGATGAGATTATTATCGTGGATACAGGTTCCAGAGATCATACTGCCGAGATTGCGAGGGAGTTCACAGAGAAGGTCTATGAATTTCAGTGGATAGATGATTTCTCAGCGGCCAGGAATTATGGTTTGGAGAGGGCTACTCAGGATTACTGTATGTGGTTAGATGCGGATGACGTGTTAAAGCCGGAAGAAGCGGAAAAGATTCAGAGACTGAAAGAGGAGATGCCGGTGGACGTAGATGTGGTGATGATGAAATATGCGATTGCCTTCGACGAGTGGGATAGACCGACTTTTACCTATTATCGTGAGAGACTAGTGCGAAACGGAGACAGATGCCGGTTTGCAGGGCGGGTACATGAGGCGATCACACCATTTGGAACAGTCAAGTATGAAGAGATTTATGTGGAACACCGGAAGGTGAAAGCCTCAGACTCGAATCGAAATTTGCGGATTTATGAGAGAATGGTGCGGGAAGGGGAGATATTGGGGCCGAGGGAGACCTATTATTACGGAAGAGAGCTGTACGATCATGGACGGTGGAGAAAGGCAGGGAGAATGCTGCGGGAATTTCTAAAGATGCCTTCTGGGTGGGAGGAGGATAAAAAAGAGGCATGCAGACTTTTGGCTGTTTGTTATTATAAACAGGGACACAGAGAAAAGGGGTTGCACAGCCTGCTAAGAGGACTGGCATATGGAGCTCCAAGACCGGAGCTATGCTGTGATTTAGGTGGGTGGTTTTTGGAGGAACAGATGTGGGAGACTGCGGTCTATTGGTATGAACAGGCGCTTCAGGCGCCACGTCCGGAAAAAGGATTTTGCCGAGAGAACAGTAGGGGGTACCTACCTTGTTTACAGCTGTGTGTGTGCTGGTATCGGTTGGGAAATTATGACAAGGCTCTCTATTATCACAAAGAGGCTGGCAGATGGAATCCAAGGGGGAAGGAGTATTTGAGAAATGTTCCTTTTTTTGAAAACCTAGCATATTGTAAATAGAAACTTGGTATTTGGGAGACGAGTATAGAATGATGTTTAGAAATAATGATTCTTCAGATGAAATGAGAGCCAGTTCGAATTGCTGTGGATGTGGTCCAAATCATGGCATGGTAGGTCCGACCGGGCCGAGAGGTTGTCCTGGCCCTCCAGGCCCGAGAGGATGCCCGGGTCCGACCGGCCCGAGAGGCTATACGGGGCCTACAGGGGCAATGGGGCCTCAGGGATACGTGGGTCCGACGGGGGCCACCGGTCCGACTGGGCCTATGGGAGTAACCGGTCCGACGGGTCCTACCGGCTTAGCAGGAGTGACAGGGCCCACAGGCCCGACCGGCCCAACCGGAACGGGAGCGACGGGTCCGACCGGCCCGACTGGTCCAACGGGAGTAACGGGTCCGACGGGTCCGACAGGAGCGACGGGAACAGGAGCCACAGGTCCGACCGGCCCGACTGGTCCAACAGGAGTAACGGGCCCAACGGGTCCGACAGGAGTGACGGGAACAGGAGCCACAGGTCCGACCGGCCCGACTGGCCCAACGGGAGTAACGGGCCCAACGGGTCCGACAGGAGTGACGGGAACAGGAGCCACAGGTCCGACCGGCCCGACTGGTCCAACGGGAGTAACGGGCCCAACGGGTCCGACAGGAGCGACGGGAACAGGAGCCACAGGTCCGACCGGCCCGACTGGCCCAACGGGAGTAACGGGCCCAACGGGTCCGACAGGAGCGACGGGAACAGGAGCCACAGGTCCTACAGGTGCGGTGGGAGCGACAGAGGCGTTGATATATGCCCAACACTGTTGGTTTGGTTAGTGTAGAAGAAAATTATAGTTTACGATAGATAAAGAGAATTTTTCGCATAGCGGACAATCAGATTTTCATAGGATGTATGGAAAAATTTCTATATAAATCAGCTTTGTAGAAGTAAACGGGGGAATCGATATGACAGATGTAAGACGACCGTCGAAAATGAGTCAGCAGAGATGGGGGGATATAAGAAAGGAGGAATTGACGGATATTTCTCAGATTCATCTGGATGAGAATTTAAGCCCGGAGCAAAAAATGTGTTCCTTTTTGGAACAGGTAGGAAACCCTTACTGCTTTTTGTGTGGGGAGACACCGGTGCAAATTTGTTTTACTGAAAATGGGCCTGAGCTTGGAGAGCTTCTGCAGGCTTATTTTTTGCGTTTGAAGCAGAGCTGATTGCTTTCGGAGATTAGAATGGTACGTATAAGGAAGGAATTACCTGAAGAATCTTTCGAATTAAAAAAACGTATTGTCTGGCGTATAGCTGTCTATATCCGTCTTTCCCGCGAGGATGGAAAGGATGAGAGCCTAAGCGTCTCCAATCAAAGAAAGATTATCTTAGAGTATGTGGAGGAGAATTTTCAAGAAGAGGATATAATTGAGGATATTTATATCGATGATGGACAAAGCGGCACAGATTATGACCGTCCTGAGTTTCAGAGAATGCTGTGTGATGTGGAGAGAGGAAAGGTTAATTGTATTGTCTGCAAAAATCTTTCCCGAGCGTTTCGCAATTACTCTGATCAGGGATACTTTTTGGAAAGCTATTTTCCTAAGTTTCACACTCGATTTGTCACGCTAGGAGACCCTAAAGTAGATACTTTTACCGACCCTGAGGTAGTTAGCGGAATGGAGGTTCCGATCAGCGGGCTTATGAATGACCGCTTTGCTTGCAAGACTTCTAACGATATCAGAAGAACTTTTGACACAAAAAGGCGTAGGGGTGAATTCATCGGAGCTTTTGCCCCCTATGGATACCTTAAAGATCCTGAGGACAAGAACCATCTAATCATTGACCCGGATGCAGCAGAGGTGGTGAGAGATATTTTCTGTTGGTATGTCTATGGGGATATGAAAATGGAGAAAGAAAAAGAGGAACGATTCAGAGGAAATATGAGCAAGGAGGGAATAGCCCGAAGGCTAAATGATCTGGGAATTCCCAATCCCACCGCCTATAAGCGTCGTCAGGGATTGAAATACTGTAATCCTCAGATAGAGAAAAATGATGGACTTTGGCAGGGGGCTAGTGTTGCAGCAGTTCTCTCCAATGAAATGTATACTGGAACTATGGTTCAGGGAAAACAAAGAGTGGTCAGCTATAAGGTACATGACAGAGAGCGAGTGCCAAAAGGAGAGTGGTATAGAGTACGGAATACCCATGAGGCCATTATCACGGAGGAGATGTTTGCTTTAGCTCAAAAGATGCAGGCGAGAGAGAGGAGGCGAGCTCCAGGAAAGCGTTGCAACTATCTTTTTTCAGGATTTTTGAAATGTGCGGATTGTCATAAAAGTATGACTAGAAAACCATCGAGAAATATCGTCTACTTTAACTGTTCTACCTATAAACGCAAATCTAAAAATAAATGTACCATTCACTCAATTCGGCTGGATGTGCTGGAAAAAACTGTGCTGACGGTGATTCAAAGACAAATTGAACTGGCGGGCTGCGTGGATGAGACGATTTCAAGAATTACTAAATGGCCTGTTGCTGGCATAGAAAAAAGTAGATTGCAAACATTGCTGTTTATGCGTACCCGGGAGCTGAAAAAGTCAGAAGATCTCTTGGCGGAGTCTTATCTGGACTGGAAAAATGGAACACTCACGCTTGAACAATACAGTAAGATAAAAGGGAAACTGGAAGAGCAAGAAAATCGGCTTAAAATTGTGTTGAAAAATATTAAAGAAGACTTGAAATCAGAAAGGCAAAAAAATATTTGTGGCAACATTGATCTTGAATATTTCCTGAGACATGGAAATATTTTTTCTTTGTCCCAGGGAATTCTTACAGAGTTGGTAGAAGAAATTCTTGTGCATGAGAACGGTGGGATTACGATTGTCTTTTGCTTTAAGAATCCATATTCATAGTGTACAACGGAATCAATAATTGGGCATAAAAGAGTGGAGCGACTGGTCCGACAGGGCCTACTGGGGCGACTGGTCCAATAGGTGCAGACGGACCAGTAGGGCCCACCGGTCCGACGGCCGCAGTAATATTAGAACAACCGATAGCTGAAAATTTGCCGTTGGACTGCTCAGATTTCATTGCTTGGGAAAGGGTCTGAAAACCGAAAGTTTATAGTGACTTTGCCGTTTTCGTGAACTTGAATAGAGTGGATAAGTTCTGTCAGCAGACTGTGTTCTAGCTTGCTGATGTTCTTTGTGCTAAGAAAGTTATCCAGATAGGGAGAAGCAGAGTTTTTCAGAGAGACGCTTCTTTCTTTTAAGGCGGAGATAGATTTTTGAAGCTGACAAGAACGATCTTTCAGTCGGGTATACAGCCTTGTATAATCGTCTGAAGAGAGAATGCCGGCATACAAGTCGAGATGGAGTTGGTCTTGTACGGTGCTTAGTTTTTTCAATTCTTTGTTTTGTGAGAGTAACTGATTGTCAATTTGAGTTGCTTCTGAACTGGAATTCGAAGCGATTTCTATCGTTTTTAGGATTTGATGTAAATTTACCAAAAGTTCAATTTGCTTTTGGAGGGTGAAAAGGACGGCTTCTTTGAGACGGTCTTCATGGATACTGTGTCTTGTGCACTTGAATTTAGATTTGCGGGTATAAGTACTGCAACAGTAGTAGACATTGTTTTTTGAGGTTTTACGGGTCATAGATTTTTGGCAGTCGGCACAGCGAAGAAGGCCAGAAAACAAATGTACTTGGGTTTGTCCTGGTGCAGTTCTGGTATTCAGACGGCTGCGGGCCTGGGCTTTTTCAAACAGCGCGGGGCTCACGATAGGGACGTGAACATCTTTCACAATATACCAGTCTTTTTCTGGAAGCTGTACCCGGCGGTGAAGCTTATAGCTGAGTACTTTTTGGCGGCCTTGGACGAGACATCCGGTGTAAGTTCTGTTTCGCAGGATATCGTGTACAGTTTTTTCACTCCACAGGCCATCATTATTGTAAATCTGGGGATTCCAGTAATTAAGTCCCTGGCGGCGTTTATGAATGGTAGGGTTTGAGATACCCATTTCGTTGAGCTTCAGGACAATACCACGTTTACTCATCCCATCGTCGGCAAACCAATGAAAAATATCTTTCACGACTTTTGCGGCCTCTGGGTCAACGACCAGATGGTTTTTGTCCACTGGGTCTTTGAGATACCCATAGGGAGCAAATGCGCCGATGAACTCGCCGCTTTTTCGTTTTGTATCAAAGGTGCGGCGAACATCCAGGCTGGTTTTGTAGGCGTATTGCTCATTGATAAATCCCGTGATGCTGACTTCTAGGCTATGGACGACCTCTGGGTTCAGGTAGGTATCAATTCGGGGCTCATAAAGGGAGATAAAGCGGGTGTTGTACAAGGGAATAAACTCTTCTAAGAATTTTCCTTGGTTGGCGCTGTTTCTGAATGCACGGGAAAGGTTTTTGGTGACAATGCAGTTGATTCGTCCGTTTTTTACATCGCTGGTCAGACGCATGAATTCTGGCCGTGTGTCGTCAGAGGTGCCAGTGCGTCCGTCGTCTATATATTCGTCTGTCACGAAGCAGCTGCCGTCGAAACAGGCGGCGATCTGTTCGTCCAGTATTTTTCTCTGGTTCGTGATACTTTCACTCTCGCTGTTTCCATCGTCCCTGGAAAGCCGGATATATTTTCCGATTCGCCAGACTTTTGGGGCGGAACTGTCTGAATACGAAATAGAAGTCTGATGGATATAAGTCATAATACCTCCAGTACATGATTTAATAAAAGATTCCGATCAAGAATATGATATGCTGCCTGTCTTTTATGCCGAGACACACGAATCGAAATTCCATTGCCCTAGGCAGTCTGAGAAAAACGGTGATGTCAGCCACGATAAGTGCACCGTATGGTTTTACGAATGGTGCTGGCTGAACTGTTACAATCTATAAGGGAAAAACTGGATAAAAAAGGTTGAAATTTCAGAAAGAATCTCGTATAATTAGATTAGCCAATACAAACATCGAGAAAACATAGCCAAGTATCATTGAAAGACTGACTGAAAAGCAGTTGTATCGGCTAGAATAATATAAAAAGCAGACGGAGGTAATATTATGAAAACAGTGATTATCGGAGCAAATCATGCGGGCATTGCTGCCGCGAACACATTGCTGGACAATTATCCGGAGCAGAAGGTAGTAATGATTGATCGAAATAGTAATCTGAGTTATCTCGGTTGTGGTACTGCACTTTGGGTGGGCAGACAGATTGATTCCTATGAGAATCTTTTCTATACTAACAGAGAGGCTTTCGAGGCAAAGGGAGCAGATATCCGCATGGAGACTACAGTGAAAAAAATCGATTTTGAGGGAAAGAAGATTTTCTGTGAGAGTTTGGATGGAGCTACTTTTGAGGAGAGCTATGACAAGTTGATTTTGGCGACAGGTTCTCTGCCGATTGCTCCTCAGATTCCAGGTAGTGATCTGGAGGGAATCAGCTTTTTGAAGCTGTTTCAGGATGGTCAGGAAGTAGACAGACAGATCAGCGACCCTGCGGTAAAGAATGTGGCTGTGATAGGAGCCGGATATATAGGTGTTGAGATTGCGGAGGCTGCAAAGCGAAGAGGAAAAGAAGTTAGGCTGTTTGATGTGGCGTCTACCTCTTTGGCGAGCTATTATGACCCATGGTTCTCGAAAGACATGGACGAAAATTTGAAGAAAAACGGAGTCGAAACCCACTATGGAGAACGAGCGACAGCCTATAAAGGCAGCAAACACGTGGAGGCAGTCGTTACGGACAAAGGAGAATATCCGGCAGATTTGGTGATTAACGCGATTGGCTTTATTCCAAATACCGGTTTGGGAAAAGAACATTTAGAATGTTTTGGAAATGGGGCATACCGGGTGGACAGCCATCAAAAGACGAGTGACCCAGATGTCTATGCAGTGGGAGACTGCGCGACCATTTACTCCAACGCGCTGAGAGCAGAGACCTACATTGCGCTGGCAACCAATGCAGTTCGTTCAGGAATTGTGGCAGGACATAACGTAGGTGGCACCGAACTAGAATCCATCGGAGTACAGGGGTCTAATGGAATCTCTATCTTTGGATACAATATGGTATCCACGGGCTTATCTGTGAACATGGCAGAAAAGAATGGCTTAAAAGTAGAATACACAGATTTTGAGGATTTACAGAGACCTGGATTTATGAAACACAACGCGAAGGTAAAGATACGTATCGTGTATGAGAAAGAGTCTAGACGTGTCGTAGGAGCGCAAATGGCTTCAGAGGAAGACATCTCCATGGGAATTCATATGTTTTCGTTGGCAATAGAAGAAGGAGTGACGATTGACAAGTTAAAACTGCTGGACATTTTCTTCTTGCCTCATTTTAATCAGCCGTACAACTATATTACGATGGCAGCTCTGGGTGCGAAATAAGTTCTGTGTGTCCATAGAGGAATGTTGCCACGGGGCCGACGGGTCCCACCGGAGCCACTGGTCCTACTGGTGCTGACGGAGTGACTGGTGAGACTGGGCCTACTGGGGAAGCTGCCACGATTAGAGTCGGGACAGTGACGACCGGAGATCCAGGGACAGAAGCATCTGTGACAAATTCGGGAACGGACCAGGAAGCTGTGTTTGATTTTGTGATTCCGAGAGGAGAGAATGGGGGAAGCGGAACACCGGTAGAACTGCTGTCTGCTTATTCCGCAGCACCTCAGCCGGGTACGTCAGGAAGTGCTCTGAGGTTTGACCGAAACTCTATGGTAAAGGGAGATGCTATTTCTCATGCTGAAAACAATACAGATTTCACCATCAGCGAGACAGGTATCTATTCGGTTGCATTTAATGGTGTGGTGGCTCCTGCGTCAGGCGTGACGTTCCCCTTTAGCCTCACTTTGTATTTGGAGGTGAATGGAACTGGCGTGAGTGGTTCTGGTACGCAGCATTCTTTCCATACGTCGACAGAGACGGTCAACATGGCGTTTACGGTGCCGGTTGAAGTGACTGCTGTTCCAGCGACTTTGAGGGTGATCGTGGATGGAGATAGCATTATCTACAGTACGGTTTCACTGACGATCTACAAAATAGGTGAGAGTACACCCTAATCCGGAAGCAAAATGTATAAAAAATAAAACCCTGCTTGGCAGGATTCCTAATTTGGCGGACTGTGAAAAACAGTCCGCCTACTTTACGCGATAAGCTGGCTGCTATATCGCGGCGGATAGGGGAACAAATCTTCCCTATTCGATCTATATTTTTACACTTCTAAAAATGACTGATTTTTTTTCAGCATATCTGTAATGATTTCACGTGTGTAGGCACCCAATCTTTTTTGATTTTCCCTAGAAAGCTGTTCAGGATATATTGGTTTTCCATATTCCAAGATAATGTGGCGAGGACAAATTCTAGGAAATTGGTCTTCAAATATAGAGGATGTGTGGTTCATCGCCATGGGGATGATGGGACATTTTCCTTTAGTGGCTACCTTAAAGCTGCCCTCATGAAAAGGCAGAAGATCCAGCTCGTTTTCGTTTTTATTTCTGGTTCCTTCCGGAAAGATGCAGATAGAGATTCCAGATTTCACTTTTTCGATAGCGTTCAGGATGATCTTCATCCCCTGTTTTAAGTCATTTCGGTTGAGAAACAGGCAGTTCAGGTATCGCATCCAGTCAGAGAGCAGAGGGATTTTACGCATTTCATATTTAGCCACATAACCCGTGAGACGTTCGCAGCGGGTATAAGTCAATAAGATGTCGTAGAAGCTTCTGTGGTTTCCGATATAGAGAACCGGGGTGTCTTTTGGAACATTCTCTTCTCCGATTACAGTGACTTTTACTCCTGCTACTTTCAGGCAAAGACGAAATACCGCCTGGACAATGCGCAAGGAGCTGACTGCTTTTAGGTTAGAATTGAATTTTCCAACAATCCATTCTACGATCAAGATAGGGATGGATAGGATCAAAAAACCGACCACGATAATACAAGTTAATATAAAACGAATCATATAGTTTCCTCCAGATGATTTATAGAGATCATCATACCGTTAGTTAATAGACACGGCGTTCTACTTATTATAATCAATATTTAAAATACTTGCAATAAATCTTTTGAGATTTGCATAGAATATGTTGAGAAAAAAGTATGAGGAAAAGTATGAAGAAAATCAGCCTGGGAATTTTAGCCGCAGTTGTTCTCATTGTGGGATTGAGCAGTTGTGGCATTATTAAGATTGACAGAGAAGAAAAACAAAAACTAGATTATACGGTTGTGAAGGAAGAAGATATGCCAAGAGAAATTCAGGCTTTGATTGAGGAGAGGAAGGAACAGGAATTTCAGATGGCATATCAAAGTGGAAATGAGCTGTACCTGGTCAAAGGGTACGGGCAGCAGGAGGGCGGAGGCTACAGCATACAGGTGGAGGCGTTGTCGATGACTGAAAATGCCCTAGAGCTGAAAACAAAGCTGCTGGGGCCTTCTGGGGAAGAAGATCAGTCGCCGGAGCCTTCTTATCCATATATTGTGATTAAAATGGAGTATCGGGATTTGCCGGTACGTTTTCAGAGCTGACTTGGGAAATGTAAAATATAATTTAGTCAAGAAGAGTAAAGGAGAGATTAGATGGAACTGAAAAAAGAGAGAGTGCAGATACTTCGTGTGAAAAGTGAGGCGACGAATCAAATCACATTTGATGAGGACTATAATGTGCCGGATGTGAAACCAGATATCGGAAGAATGATTCAGAGCAAGGGAGAGATTCAGATCGAAGAAGTGAAACTGAATGAAGACCAGGCTTTCATCAGGGCGAAGCTTTGTGTAGATCTGCTGTATGTGGGAGAAGAGGAAGAAGGCCGGGTGTACAGTCTGTCAGCCAGTTTGCCTATCGAGGAGACTCTGAATTTAGAGGGAATTGAGAGCGGAGATAAGATTTGTCTGAAATGGGAGATTGAAGATTTGAGTCTCCATGTGATTAATTCCAGAAAGCTGAATATCAAAGCGCTGGTAACTTTCTTCGCAGTCGTGGATGAGCTGGGGGATATCGCACTTCCTGTGGGAATAGAGGAGGAAGGAATTTCGTGTAAGAAAAAGAATGTTAGAATTATGGGACTTCGCGTACATAAAAAAGATACTATGCGTCTGAAAGAAGAAATTCCTCTGGCGTCGAATAAGCCGAATATTCACGAAATACTATGGCATACTCTGGAGATCAGAGGAGTGGACCTGCGCCCCGATGAGGATAAGGTGTCCGTAAAAGGAGAATTGTTTGTTTTTGTTCTCTATGAAGGAGATGATGAGGGAAATCCGCTTCAGTGGATGGAACATTCGATACCTTTCCGGGGAGAAGTGGAATGCGCGGGCTGTACGGGAGATATGATTCCCAATATCGAAGTGAGTGCACTTCAAAAGGAATTGGGGGTGAAGCCAGACCCGGACGGAGAGGAACGTCTGATGCAGGCCGAGGTGGTTTTGGAGCTGGATATGAAGATATACCAGGAAGAAGAGCATGAGCTTTTGATGGATGTGTATACTCCTACAATGGAATGCAATCCTGTCGTACACAATGAGATTCTGGATGGGTTGTTGGTTAGAAATTTTTCAAAATGTAGGCTAAATGACCGGGTGGAGGTAAAAGAGACTCAGGGAAAAATTTTGCAGATCTGTCACAGCCAAGGTAAAATAAAGGTAGATAAGACCAAGATTGTTGAAAACGGTATCCTGGTAGAAGGAGTAGTACAGATAAAAGTACTCTATATTGTAGGGAATGATGATATGCCGTTTTATTCTATGGAGGCAATGATACCATTTTCTCATGTGATAGAGGCGAAAGGAGTGGATGAAAACTGTATCTATTTTCTCAGGACAGATTTGGAGCAGCTATCTACGACAATGGTGGACAGCAATGAGATCGAGGTAAAAATTGTACTGAATCTAAATGCACTGGTACTTTGCAGGGAAGAGGTTCCTCTGATGGAAGAGGTGGAGGAGATACCGCTAGACCCTTACAGGATACAGAATATGCCGGGCATCACTGTCTACATGGTACAACCGGGAGATACTCTCTGGGATATCGCAAAGAACTTTTACACGACGACAGACCAGATTAAACAGGTGAATCAGCTTAGCACAGAACAGCTTCAGCCATATCAGCCACTACTGTTGGTGAAAGAGGTACAGAGATGATTGTGACTTTACAAATCTGACAAAATCATTTACAATGAATTGTATAAAAATACGTACAATAATACTGTGTTTTTTGAGATGAAACGTGAGAGGGGCTGCCGACAGCGAGTTTTCCGTGTAAGGTGCCAGTGGGAGGAAATCATGCGTTTACGTGCGATGGCGAAAGTGAATTTAGGTTTAGACGTGGTTAGAAAGAGAGAGGATGGATACCATGATGTGCGCATGGTAATGCAGACGATAAAAATGTATGATCTTCTGGAAATCACACCCAGAAAGGCGAAGGGGATTTCTCTTACCACGAACCTTCCTTATATTCCCACAGATGAAAGGAATCTGGTCTACAAGGCTGCGAAACTACTGATGGATGAGTTTCAGGTGGACAGCGGTGTGAGGATGCAGCTTCATAAGTTCATTCCCGTGGCAGCAGGTATGGCAGGAGGAAGCTCAGATGCGGCGGCAGCGATGGTTGGCATCAATCAGATTTTCCAGCTAGGCCTGTCAGAAAAGCAATTGATGGAGAGAGGCGTGTTGATCGGAGCAGATGTGCCCTACTGTGTTCTGCGGGGGACCGCGCTGGCGGAAGGCATTGGAGAGATACTGACGCCGTTGCCTCAGCTTCCATTTTGCTATATCTTGATCGGAAAACCGGGGATTAGTGTGTCCACGAAAACTGCCTACGAGAATTTGAAACTGGAAAGCATTGGGAACCACCCAGACATAGACGGTATGGTGGCAGCCATTGAGGAGCAGGATTTGGACGGTGTGATTAGGCGTATGGAAAATGTGTTCGAGCCGGGAATTGTGCGGCAGTATCCGGTTATCGGCCAGATTAAGACTCTGATGGAGGAGAATGGGGCCGAGAAAGCTATGATGAGTGGAAGTGGTCCGACTGTGTTTGGAATTTTTAAGGACCGAAAAACGTTAAAGCAGGCTTATGACCGTCTAATCAGAAGCCAGCTTGCGAGAAATGTTTTTGCGACTCAGGTGTTTCATACCCGTAGAAGATAGACAGATAAGGAGAAACCAATGACAAGTAATTTTTCGATTCATATGGATGAATACCTGCCTCTCAGGGATGTGGTGTTCAATACATTGCGCAGAGCAATTTTAAAGGGAGAGCTAAAACCAGGGGAACGCCTGATGGAGATCGCTCTGGCAGAGAAATTGGGGGTCAGTCGGACACCCATCAGGGAGGCCATTCGAAAACTAGAGCTAGAGGGATTGGTGATTATGATTCCCAGGAGAGGTGCACAGGTGGCGAATATCACAGAGAAAGATCTCAATGACGTGCTCGAAGTGCGCTGCTGTCTGGAAGAGATGGCCATCGAGAAGGCCTGTGCCAGAATGACAGAACAAGAGCTGGAGGAGCTGGCTGATGCGGAATGCGAGTTTCAGGGACTGTTGGAGGAAGGAGATCTGACAAAGCTGGCGGAGGCAGATGTGGAGTTCCATGAGATTATCTACCGCGCGGCGGAAAATAAGAGGTTGCTGCAGGTGCTCAACAATCTTAGAGAGCAGATCTATCGTTATCGGATTGAATATTTAAAGGATGAAAAGACGAGGAACCGTCTCGTGATGGAGCATCGAGAGATGTATGAGGCGATTCGCGATAGGGACATAGAGAAGGCGAAGAAAATAGCTTCCAGCCATATAGAGAACCAAAGAAAAGGAATCATAGAGAGTATTCATCTGGACAGCCATAAATAGCACAGGTGGAATAAAAAGCAAATATTTGGAAATATTAAGAGAGATGCAAAGACGGCGTCTCTCTTTTGTTATGGAAAGAATTTATGAAAATTCTTCCCATAACAAAAACGCTCCGCAGAGGATGCGCACGCCGCAATGGGGAATTTCACCGCGCAGCGGTGTTGCGGCGACGCGCAAAGTGAGCAAATTCTTTAAAAATAAAGGGATGTGAGAATTAAAGAAAGCTGCCCACTTTGATCTGTTATGGAAAGAATTTATGAAAATTCTTCCCATAACAAAAACGCTCCGCAGAGGGTGCGCACGCCGGCTTCGATAAACAATATGGCTTGAACGTGAGGAGAAAAATATGGGAGAGAAGACACCTGTATACGAAACTGTCAGAAAGAACGAGGAATATATTCGAAAACAGTGTGAAGATTGTGCAGATATCATTATTCGGCCGATGAGATTGGGTGATGAGAGGAAAGTTGAGTGTCTCGTAGTATATCTGGAAGTGGCAGTCTCTAACATGATGTTGGAGGACTCAGTAATCGGCAAATTGATCAATCATTTCTGGGAAATTCCTCCGGGTAAGATGAAAGAATTCTTAAAGGACAACAGCTTGGGAATTTCTGATGTAAAGGAACTGCCGACTTTAGAGGAAGCTATGGGGGCGATGCTGGCGGGAAATGCAATCTTTTTTATGGACGGCTACGACCGCGCGATTAAAATTGCCAGCAAAGGCTATCCGAGTATGGGTGTGGGACAGGCGCAGACAGAAAAGGTCTTGAGGGGGTCAAAGGAGGGTTTTACTGACTCAGTAAAAATCAACAGTGCTCTGATTCGAAAGCGCCTGAAGGATACCCGGATGAAGGTAGTGGAACGACAGATGGGAATTCGGTCAAATACGATGCTTCAGCTTTTGTATGTAGACGATCTGGTACAGGAAGACCTATTGGATGAGATACAGAAGCGGTTGGATGAGTTCGAGATCGATGGAATCTTTGACAGCGGTATGGTAGAACAGTTGACAGAAGAAGTATGGTATTCCCCGTTTCCTCAGTTTCAGGCCACAGAGAGGCCAGACAGGGCGGCGATGGAACTGTTAGAAGGAAGAGTGGTCCTGCTGTGTGACAACTCGCCGATGGCACTGCTTTTGCCCACGACTTTTCACAGCTTTATGACTTCTAGTGAGGATATGTATAATCGGTTTGAGATGGTCTCGTTCATACAAATGTTGAGGTATCTAGCGGTTATGACAGCCACCTTATTGCCCGGTTTGTATCTAGCGGTGATACGTTTTCACACGCAGATTTTGCCGGCGAATCTGATACTATCCTTTGCGGAGGCGCGTTCAGGGGTGCCGTTTTCCAGTATCGTGGAATTAATTTTTTTGGAACTGTCCTTCGAGTTGATACGGGAGGCGGGGGTGCGGATGCCGGGCTCTTTAGGGAGTACCATTGGCATTGTGGGAGGACTGATTGTAGGGCAGGCGGCCGTTACGGCGAACCTGGTCAGCCCGATTGTTGTCATAATTGTAGCATTGACTGCGCTGGGGTCTTTAGCTATTCCAAGCGAAGAATTTTCCGCTCCGTTCCGGCTTTTGAAATATATGTTTTTGTTTGCGGGCGGTTATTTTGGCCTCTACGGCATTGTACTGGGCATTTACCTGGTTGTAAGCCATTTAGCAGGACTTTTGAGTTTTCAAGTGCCATATCTGACTCCTTTTGTGAAGAAGGATGATAGCCAGGGAGGTGGAATTCTCAGAAGACCTCTTCGAAAGATGAACAGCAGGCCAGTGTTTGCCCGGAAAGAACAGAGAATTCGGCTGAGAAGGAGAATGAAGGGATGAAATATGCGGAGAACAATCGAATTTCACACAGACAGCTGACCAGACAATTAGTGCTGAGTCTCACAGCTCCTTTTCTGTTGGGGCTTTTAGGATATCGGTCGATGCTGGGAGCAAATGGAATGCTGGCATCTGTGGCAGTTTTGATTCCTTTATACTTTTATGTGATATTTTTAATTCGCCTGACTCCGTACTATGCAAATCTTCCTAAATATGTTGGAAAATGGTGCAGCCTGTTAATCGGAGTGTTTTATCTTTCTTTTACGGTATTCACGGGAGCATATCTGCTGACTTTGGTGGAAGATGTGGTGCCGATCAGCCTACTTTCTTCGTTTTCTGGCAAGGCGGCCAGCCTTTTGGCGATTTTAGTTTGCAGTTTCGGAACTCATAAGGGGATGCAAAAGAGGGGAAGAATGGGAGAAGTCTCTTATCCTCTCGTGTTGGGATTTTTGTTTCTGTTGCTGATTGTAGCTGCGTTTCAAGGAAGCTGGGAATATTTTCAGGCTGATCCTAGAGGGCTTGAAATCTCAGCGGCAGGGTTTGGTCGGGCGGGCTATGGTCTGCTGGCCGCTTTCACAGGGATAGGATTGCTGCCTTTTGCGTTGGAACATGTGGAGAAAACTGGAAGCGCGAGCAAGCCGGTCTTTTATGGTGTTGCTATCACCAGTCTCTTTTTCTTGGCGTCTTTGGTGGTGCTTCAGGCGAATTACGGTTGGGTCAGACTCCAGGAAGAGGAGTATCCGATTCTGCCTCTTCTGGCGGGGGCGAATCTGCCGGGGGAAGTTCTGGCCAGGTTTGATGTGATTTGGCTGGCGGTTCTGCTCTACAGTCTTTTATTTTCTGTGGGGAGTGTCCTACACTATGGAAGTCATATTCTACAGACTTTACAGCTTGGAACAGGCAGGTACTGGATGCCGATTTTGATGTATCTTCTGACTTGGGAAGAGTTGTGGAAATTTTCTGTGGAGAAGATCTATGGTCTGTCTTTGGTCTACGTGTATTTCCCAGGGTTTCTAATTGTGGGTATGCTGGTTTGGATGAAAAATAGGAGGAAGACATGAAAAGATGGATTGCTTGTATATTGCTGTTTTGTGTGGTTTTTCAGCTGTGTGGCTGTTCAGGGATTGAACCTGAGAAGAGAAGATATCCGTTGGCTATGGGAGTGGACTGGGCGGATGGACAATTTCAGGTCTATTATGCGATGCCCGATCTTCCAGCCTCCACAGGACAGGATAAAAAGGAAGAAGGAGGAGATACCTCTGTGCTGTCTTTTCAGGGAAAATCCTTCCGTGAAATTCAAAAACAGTACGAGTGGTCTCAGGACAAATATCTGGATATGGGGCATTTGGAAGTCTTAGTGTTGGGGCCGGGACTCTTGGAGGGAAGACACTGGGAGACCTTTCTGGAATTTATGAAGAAGAGTCCCCTCGTGGGGGAGGATATGTACGTATTTGAGGGAGAAAATGTGGACAATCTTATGAATTTAAACCAGTCTTTGGGGACATCTCTTGGCCAATATCTGACAGGTATCTATGAAAATCGCCCGGAGGGACGTAAGAAAAGTGGAGTCACACTGAAAGAAGTCTACTATTATTGGTATGAAAAATCTAAGCTTCCGAAGCTTCCGGCGCTGAGGGATGAAAATGGGAAAATTCTAGTGGATTTTGTATAAAAGCATAAGAGAGGGCAATACTTCAGATGTAGCCCCGGTACTGAGGTGTCGGGGGAAAGGAGAATTGCATATGAGATGGATTCAAAAACCTGGAAAGAGGCTGTTAATCTCTGTGCTTGTGGCGATGTCGGCTGTCATCTTTCAAGGCGGTGGAAATATTCAGATGACACAAGGCTTTTGGGGAATTTTGTACCCTGAATACTGTTATTCTGAGAAGCCCTCGGATGAGATATCCGCGAAGCCCCGCTTTACGTTCCGATGGTTGCGCACTCCGAATTTTGGTGATAAAATAGGAGAAAAACATCAGTCGGAGAGTTCATATGAGATTAGATAGAGAAGCGCCGGTGGGAGTTTTTGATTCGGGAATCGGCGGATTGACGGTGGCGAGGGAGATCATGAGAAATCTTCCGTCGGAGAAGATCGTCTATTTTGGAGATACGGCGAGAGTGCCTTATGGAAGCAAATCCAAAGACACAGTACTGAGGTATTCCCGCCAGATTATAAGATTTCTTGAGACAGAGAACGTAAAGGCGATTGTGGTTGCCTGCAACACGGCCAGTGCCTTTGCCCTGAGTGAAATTCAAAAAGAAATGAATTTACCGATCATAGGAGTGATTGAGGCAGGGGCCAGGGTGGCCGCAGAGACGACGATGAATAAAAAAGTAGGTGTGATAGGAACAGAGGGAACGATTCACAGCGGTATCCATGAAAGATGGTTAAAGTCGCTGGACCAGGAGATCACCGTTTACGGAAAACCTTGTCCGCTGTTCGTGCCTCTAGTGGAAGAAGGGTGGTTAAAAGACCCTGTGACAGAAGAGATCGCCGAACGATATCTGAGAGAGCTCTTGGAAAAAGAAGTGGATACTTTAATTTTGGGATGCACACATTACCCGCTTTTGAGATCTCTGATTCAGAAGGTTGTGGGACCTGAAGTGAAGCTGGTGAATCCGGCTTATGAGACGGCTCTGGAATTGAAGAAACTCTTAAGCCAGGAGAACCTGCTTAGCACAGGAAGGGGCCAGGAGGAATTTCCTTATCGTTTTTATGTCAGTGATCTGGCTGAGAAATTTAGGAAATTTGCGGACTCCATATTGCCTTATGACGTGGAGAAGACAAAAAAGATAGATATTGAAAAATATTAGAGAGAGGGCAGAAGATGACAAAAGATGTGTTAATCCGTATCGTGGGCCTACAGTCTTTGGGAGAAGCGGACGGACAGGAACCGATTGAATTGGTAATCGGTGGGGAGTACTATTATCAAAACGGAAGCCATTACCTGAGATATGAGGAGATGGTGGAAGGGTTTAACGAGAAGACCATCAACTATATTAAGATTAGTCCCAAGGGTGTGGAAGTCCGGAAGAAGGGACTTATCAACGTACATATGGTATTTGAGAAAGAAAAGAAAAATGTGACCTATTATGCAACTCCATTTGGAAATATTGAGATGGGGATTTCAGCGGCCAGAGTGCATCTTCAGGAGGGGATTGACCATTTAAACGCAAAGGTAGATTATGCGTTAGAGATGAATGGAGAATATGTGGCTGACTGTTTCTTGACCATAGAGGCTCAGTCAAAGGACGCAGGACATTTTGAAATTTGAAAAAAGCCGTCTTCTTCTTATCGGTACTTTTGATAAGAGAAAACGGCTTTTTCTGTTACATAAACGCTCCGCTGAGGATGCATGCGCCGCAAAGAGGCAAAATCACGGATTGGCCCGGTCCAGCATACGCTTAAAGAATCCTTTTTTCTTGGTGCGTTTTTCAAGAGGCGCGCGGAGTCCACGGGCGCCCACGATGTAAATACCACTGACTTCAGCTTTAATTTCTTTTTTTACCGGAATTTGATCAAAAATATCTGCTTCGCATACTAAAGTCATAATCTTAGGACCGACCTTAGCTTTTACGATAGGAAGCTTTGAACGACGCATTAACTTTGGGGTTTGATCAATGACAAACTGCGGAAGTCCAGAGTTTTTGATGGGCATACGCTTTTTATCGATGATCAGCATAGATACGGTTTGTTTTGCAGCTTCAATCTGCGCTTTTTGTTCTTCCTGTTTTTTCTGAGTTTTTTTGCCGGTGAAATAGAGTACAATAAGGGTGATCAGAAGAATAACAAGAATTACAAGCAGAGTAATCGTTATTTTACTCATGACTGGCCTCCTGATAATAGATTGCTTCATCAACTGTAGACCGATGTTGTAAAAACATTGTTTATAAACAGTTAATTTTTGCGAATTATATTTTATCATTATTTAAGAAAAAAGGCAATTACAAAATTGAAAACAGAGTTACCGCTATGTTATAATGGTGTTACAGTTCAGTCCTTCGATATCTCGCGAGGTGTTTTTGGACATTTTGTGCAAAAATCCCGAGACATATTCGCACCAAACTGCTGTTTGCAGCAGTTTGGTGCATCGCAAAGCATGTTACTGCTCACGAACCACAAGTGAGTGAACAGTAACACAATGGTTATTGCGAACGAAGGGAACAGTAACTCATAATGTTCTTGATCTGAGGGCATACTAAAGATGAACGAAAGATGTCGAAATCTTGTACAAATAAATATTCATAGGGGAGAAACAAAAGAATAGAAAGGGGCAAGAAACATGAAGAAAAATGTGCGGATGATTCTGATTTTGTTCTGTATCACCAGTCTTTTGAGCGGATGTGCATTGCTTCCATTTTCTGATGACAATCCTTTTGCGAAACAAGGGGGAAAAAAGGGAGAAAAAGAGGTCGCTAAGATAGAGGAGGATCCTCAAAGTCAGAGCGAAGAATCCCAAGAGCAGGAAGATAAGGACCAAAAACAGAAGGAAGAAAATAAACAAAAAGAAGATAAAGAGAAGAAAGACAAGGAAGCAGAAAAAGAGAAAACGGTGAAGGAGCAGGCAGATTTGCTCGCGGCAATGTACGACTATGATGGAGCGATTCAACTGCTTCAAAGTCAACCGGATTACAGCAGCAATACAGAGCTTCAGGAAGCTGTAGCCGGGTATGAAGCGACGAAAGCTACCTGTGTGGAATATCCATTGGAGGAAATTACTCATGTGTTTTACCACACTTTGATTAAAGATACCAGCAAAGCTTTCGATGGAGACTCGAAAGAAGCAGGCTATAATCAGGTGATGACAACGATTGATGAGTTCAATAAAATTACCCAGTCCATGTATGAGAAAGGATATGTATTGGTCAGCCTTCATGATATGGCCACATTTCATGAAGATGGGACGGTGACCAGAGGGAAGATCATGTTGCCGCCAGACAAAAAGCCGTTTGTTCTATCTCAGGATGATGTGAGCTATTATCATTATATGGACGGAGACGGTATGGCCAGTAGGCTCGTCTTGGATGAGAACGGGGATGTCAAGGCGGAGTACGTGGAAGATGATGGAACGGTATCGGTTGGAGACTACGATCTTGTGCCGCTTTTGGATACCTTTATCGATGAACATCCTGATTTTTCCTACCGTGGACGTAAGGGAATTCTTGCAATGACAGGGTATAACGGAGTGTTGGGCTACCGTACGGATATTGCCTACAAGACCGGGGAGAATCTCAGTGAAGACCAACAGAAGTTTTTAGACCAAAATCCAGACTTTGACTATGAGAAAGAAGTGGAAGAGGCGAAGAAAGTGGCGGAGGCTATGAAAAAAGACGGATGGGAGTTCGCAAGTCATACTTGGGGACACCGCAACGCCACTTCAGACTCTGCTGAAAAGCTTCAGGAGGACAATGAGAAATGGGAGAACTATGTCGCTCCGATTCTTGGAAAGACAGACATGATCGTCTTTGCGTTTGGCGCGGATATAGGCAATTGGGAGCAGTATACGATGGATAATCCTAAGTTCGCGTACTATAAGAGTCGTGGCTACAATTACTTCTGTAATGTGGATTCTAGCCAGTACTGGGTACAGATCACGGATTCTTATGTGAGACAGGGAAGAAGAAACCTGGATGGTTATCGCATGTACTATAACCCAGAGATGCTCTCAGATCTGTTTGATGCGAAAGAGGTCTTTGACCCGGCAAGGCCGACTCCAGTACCGGAGATGTAAGGGGCAGAACTTTCTTTTTTATAGAAAGTGTGTTATAACTAAAGATGAGTTTTATTATTTGGAAACTCAAAAGGTCTGGGCAGCCAGACCTTTTGCAGATAGAAAGGAGATATTATGAAGAAAAGATGGTGTATCGCTGTTTTGGCCATGTGCATGACTATGGCAGTGACTGGATGCAGTGGCGGGAGCGAGCAGAAGGACTCTAAGACGGAGAGTTCTGCTGAGGCGGGGACGAGTAAATCTGGTTCTAAGATTATAGATGTGGACCCTGCCAAGTATGTAAAACTGGGTGATTATAAAGGAATGGAACTGACGAAAGAAGTGCAGGATGTCACCGAGGAACAGATTCAGGCGACCATCGACAGTGACTTGAAGACGAATGCGAAGACATTAGGTGAGGGAGAGACTGCACAGAGCGGTGACATTGTCAATATTGATTACGTGGGAAAAGTCGACGGAAAGGAATTTGACGGCGGAAGTACGGACGGACAGGGAACCGATCTAGAGCTGGGAAGCGGCAGCTATGTGGAAGGGTTCGAAGATCAGTTGGTAGGAGCGAAAGCCGGTGAGACACGGGATGTAAATGTCACCTTCCCTGAGGATTACGGCAGTGAAGAGCTGGCGAGTAAGGATGCTGTCTTTACTGTGACTGTGAATTCCATTAAGAGGCCTGCTGAGTTGACAGATGAATGGGTGGCTGAGAATACAGATGTGAAGACGGTGGACGAGTATCGTAAATCCATTGTTGAAGATTTGGAAAAGAGTGCAGAGGAATCTTCTCAGATAAATTTGGGGAATACGGCCTGGAACAATCTGGTGTCCGGCAGTGAGATAAAAAAATATCCTGAGGACTTGCTGAAGGAAGAGACGGATTTAGTAAAATCACAGATGGAAGAGCAGTGCAAAGCATATGGAATTGAACTGTCTGACTTTTTGGAGCAGATGGGTATGAACGAGGATGATTACAATACTCAGTGTGAGGAGACTGCAAAGTCTAATCTTCAGATGATTATGGTAGCCCAGGCGGTGATCAATCAGGAAGGGTTGTCTCTGGACGATGAGAAGAGCGATCAAATTCGTGAGGAGATGGCAGCGAACTACGGTTATGAGAGTGTAGACGATGCGATGAAACAGGCAGGCGAGGAGAGGTTTAATCAGAATGTCGGCATAGAGGTTGTGAAGCAGTTCCTGGTAGATAATGCGAAGATTGACACAGGAGAGGCTACACCGGCAGCAGACGATGAGGCGCCTGAGGATGCACAGGAGTAATAAGAATACTTAAAGAGAAAGAGTCCGGTATCACTAAGACTTGTGTTTTCTGTTACAGAAAAAGACGAGTCCGTGTGATATCGGATTTTTTATTGCATAGGAAACTTCGTTTCCTATGCAATAAAAAGTCCTCCGGGCAGGATGCGCACGCCGCAATAAGGTAGTACACCGCAAGGCGGTGTTGCGGCGGCGCGCAAAGTGGGACTGCGCCCCTCAAAGATTGAGGGGATGGGGGAGTTGAAGTGGGCTTCCCCACTTCGCTATGCTTTCCTATAGCAAAAACGCTTCTTCCTGTTCGTTTTGGTGGGAATTACATCTGATTTTTACATTAATTTTACGTGTAGGTGCGGGCAGATTTTACTTAGATGTTTTATGCTGATACCTGTAGTCGAGAGATGAAAGGAGATCAATATTATGAAAATGAAAAAAGCGTTAGCGGCATGTATGGCAGTAATGATGATTGGAAGTACCGTTTTAATGGGATGTGGAAGTCAAGACAACAGTGATACAGGTGCAGATACAAAAACAGAAGCTACAGGGGCAAGTGGACCGATTACCGTTGTGTCAAGGGAAGATGGTTCCGGAACCAGGGGTGCCTTCGTAGAATTATTTGGAGTACAGCAGGAGGATAAAGACGGCGAGAAAATAGATATGACGACGCTGGATGCCAAGGTTACGAACAGTACTTCTGTCATGATGACTACGGTAGCAGGAGATGTGAATGCTATCGGATATATTTCTTTAGGTTCTCTGAACGATACCGTAAAGGCAGTTAAAATTGACGGTACAGAGCCGAGCGCAGAGAATGTGGAAAATGAAAGTTATAAAGTAGTTCGTCCGTTCAACATCGCAGTGAAGGATGATGTGAGCGAGGCAGCTCAGGATTTCATCAATTTCATCATGAGCAAACAAGGACAAGCTGTTGTAGAAGAAAACGGTTACATTCCAGTGGGAGATCAGCCGGAGTATAAAGGAACTTCACCAGAAGGAAAAATTGTAGTGGCCGGTTCTTCCTCCATCTCACCAGTTATGGAGAAGCTGAAAGAGGCATATGAGGAAGTTAACGCGAATGTTACAATTGAAGTACAGCAGAGTGATTCTACGACAGGTATGCAGTCGGTCATTGATGGCCTTTGTGACATTGGAATGGCTTCTCGTGAATTAAAAGACAGCGAGACTTCTGAAGGATTGAGTCCTACAGTAATTGCACAGGATGGAATTGCGGTAATTGTAAACAATGACAGCGGAATTGATGAGCTGACTAGCGATCAGGTAAAATCCATTTACCTTGGAGATGCTCTGGATTGGGAAGATGTCTTAGAATAGTGAATGAAAATCGCGGACAGGAGAGACTATGAATCAGTTAAAAGAAAGAGGAATGAAAATTGTTTTCCTGATTGCAGCCTGTACTTCTGTTTTGGCGGTGGCGTTTATCTGTATATTCCTTTTTGCAAATGGAATACCGGCCATCGGTAAAATCGGAGTGGCGGACTTTCTTTTGGGGGAGACCTGGAGGCCCAGCAACGATATCTATGGAATTTTGCCTATGATTTTGGGTAGCATCTATGTGACAGCAGGGGCGATTATCTTAGGAGTGCCGATTGCACTTTTGACTTCTGTGTTCCTGGCTTATTACTGTCCTAAGAGGATGTATCCGGTTTTGCAGTCAGCGGTTTCTTTGATGGCAGGCGTACCGTCTGTAGTATATGGTTTCTTTGGCCTGGTAATGATTGTGCCGACGATGCAGCAGATTACAGGGCGGGACGGAAGCAACATGCTGACGGCGTCTATCCTGCTGGCGATTATGATACTTCCGACGATTGTAGGAGTGACGGAATCGGCTATCCGAAGTGTTCCTGGTTCTTATTATGAAGGTTCCCTGGCTTTGGGGGCTACCCATGAGCGCAGCGTCTTTTGTGCGATTCTTCCGGCGGCAAAATCTGGGCTTATCGCCGGAGTGGTTTTGGGAATCGGCAGAGCGATCGGTGAGACTATGGCAGTGATTATGGTAGCCGGCAACCAGGCCAGAATGCCCGCGGGATTGTTGCGGGGAATCCGAACTCTTACTTCCAATATCGTTTTGGAGATGGGCTATGCGGCAGATCTGCACAGAGAGGCTTTGATTGCTACCGGAGTGGTCTTGTTCGTCTTCATCCTGATTATCAATTTAGCAGTATCTTTGCTGAACAGGAGGGCTGAAAATGGAAACTAAAAACAGTCAGACTCTGAGACAGAAGCTAAAGGGCTATAAGGCACACCCATTTTCAGCGATTGTGGCTGGGATGGTACTTCTGGCAGCGTTGATTACTTTCTGTGTACTGATCTTTTTAGTAGCTTTTATTCTGGTAAAAGGAATCAGATATCTCACACCGGATTTGTTTGCTTTGAAATATACGACAGAGAATGCGTCGCTTATGCCTGCATTGGTTAACACTTTGATTATTACAGCGCTTTCTCTTTTGATTGCGGTGCCGATTGGTGTTTTTGCGGCAATATTCTTGGTGGAATATGCGAACAGGGGTAGTCGTCTGGTATCTCTGATTCGGATTACCACGGAGACACTGTCAGGAATTCCATCAATTATTTACGGTTTATTTGGACTGCTGTTTTTTACGACGGCGTTGAAATGGGGATTTTCTCTTCTGTCAGGTTCCCTTACACTTGTGATTATGATTCTTCCGTTGGTCATTCGTACCACAGAGGAAGCTCTGAAATCTGTGCCGGATTTCTATAGAGAGGCCAGTTTTGGACTAGGAGCAGGGAAACTGCGGACGATCTTTAAGGTGGTTCTCCCCAGTGCGGTTCCTGGGATTTTGGCCGGAGTTATTTTAGCTACCGGAAGAATTGTCGGTGAGACGGCAGCTTTGATTTATACTGCTGGTACTGTGGCCCAGATTCCTGGAAATTTACTGGGTTCAGGAAGGACGCTGGCAGTGCATATGTATTCTCTGGCCAGTGAGGGACTCTATATGAACCAGGCATACGCCACAGCGGTAGTACTGCTGGTTATCGTACTTTTAATCAATTGGATATCCGGCCGAATTGCAGCTAAGATCGCGAAACATTGAGTCGGAGGAAAGGAACCTATGCAGGATATAAAGAAGCAAAACATAAAGATTGAGATAAAGAATATGAATTTATATTACGGGGATTTCCACGCGTTAAAGGATGTAGAGCTCGCGCTTCCTGAGAAACAGATTACGGCGTTTATAGGACCTTCTGGATGCGGAAAGTCTACACTGCTGAAATCTCTGAATCGTATGAATGATCTTGTAGAAGGCTGTAGGATTACTGGAGATATTACTTTAGATGGGGAAGATATCTACGGGAATATGGATGTAAACTTTCTTAGAAAGCGGGTGGGAATGGTCTTTCAGAAACCGAATCCGTTTCCCATGAGCATCTATGACAACATTGCCTATGGCCCTAGGACTCATGGAATCCGCTCAAAGGGAAAACTGGATGAGATTGTCGAAAAATCTCTGAGGGATGCAGCGATCTGGGATGAAGTAAAAGACCGCCTAAAATCCAGTGCGCTGGGAATGTCCGGGGGTCAGCAACAGAGACTTTGCATTGCGAGGGCGCTGGCAGTTCAGCCAGAAGTATTGCTGATGGATGAGCCAACCAGTGCTTTGGACCCAATTTCTACGACAAAAATTGAGGATTTGGCAGTTCAGCTAAAGAAAGATTACACGATTATTATGGTGACGCACAATATGCAGCAGGCGGCCAGGATTTCTGACAAGACAGCTTTCTTTCTCTTAGGAGAAGTGGTTGAGTTTCATGACACTCACCAGATCTTTTCAATGCCAAAGGATAAGAGAACAGAAGACTATATCACAGGGAGGTTTGGTTAAATGCGGATGCGGGAACAATTTGAGGAACAGCTGGAACAGTTACATCGGGAAGTCACAGAGATGGGAAACCTATGTGAACAGGCGATTGCTCTGGCGACGAAGGCTCTGTTTGGAGGCAACGATCAGCTGGCAAAGGAAGTATTCAGACGGGATGCGTCGATTGACCGCAAGGAGCGAGAGATTGAGGATCTCTGTATGCGTCTGTTTCTTCATCAACAGCCAATGGCTAGAGATTTAAGAACAGTCTCGGCAGCGCTGAAAATGGTATCAGACATGGAGAGAATCGGAGATCAGGCGGCAGATGTCGCAGAACTGTCCCGGTATATCGGAGATCAGACACTTCAAAGTAAAGTATCTCTGGGAGAGATGGCAGAAGCCACAAAAGCGATGGTGAATGCCAGTGTGGAAGCCTTTGTCAAAGGAGACGAAGAACTGGTCAAAAAAGTGATTCAGGCGGACGACAAAGTAGATGGATTGTTTGAGCAAGTGAAAGAAGAGATCATGAATCTGATCTATCAAAGAGATATTGATGCGAAAGCCTCTCTGGATTTGCTGATGGCAGCCAAGTATTTTGAGAGAATCGGGGATCATGCGGTCAATATCGCTGAGTGGGTGGAGTATTCCATCACAGGTGTTCACACCAACAATGAACATGTGAATATATGATAGGCGGTGTTAAGAGAATTTATCGAGAGCGAAGGATAAATCGAAATATAGAAAAGAGGGTGTTTTCCATCAGCTTAGCTGATGGAAAACACCCTCTTCTTAAGGTAGATGGGATATGTAGATTTATCATTCGAAAATGGAAGATAGTTGATTCATTATGGTAATAGAAATGTATGGACGTTCTCCGCTGTAGTCCTTCACCAGAGAAAGCTCCTCATTATAGAGGCTGGTGATATTCTTTGAATTTTCGCAGTAACTGTAACGGCTGCTGTCCATGTTTCTGTCGGCCTCGGTATAAATCTGTTTATAGAAAGCCTTACACTGTTTCAAAGCGGTGTCTGAGTTGCTGGAATATTCGTAACGCCACTGCACTCTGACAATCCTGTCATCGGTAAGGGTTAGAATCAAAGATGCGGGCCGGTCCATTAAAGTCTGAACGGGAATATAATAGGTATTTCCGTCCTCGCTTATTTTATAAGCCGGTTCCAAGCATTCTAGCATTTGCTCCTTGGACCAGCCGTAGAGCTCATTGAGTTTTCCGATACTTCTGCTGATTTCATCGTCTGTGGTGGTGACAGCGTCGGTGTCAGCGGTGGAGACAGGGGCTTTGCCGGAAACTGTCTGGGTGAGAGGGGCCTGGCCAGAGGTAGTGAAGGTCTGTACGGAACCGGGATATTCGATGCCGTCCTGAACAACGAAGAACTGATATTTGTAAGTAGTTCCCGGAGTCAGGGAAATGCCGAGTTCTCCCTGCACGTCGTACCACATATTAAAGCGGCTTTCAGGGCGAGTACAGTTTTCTACATGTTTTTTCAAAAGATTATCATTGGCGTCCCAGAGATAGCAGCCTACCTGGCTTACGGAATACCGGTTTGGATTGTCAACTTTGGCCGAGAGGACAGCGGTTGTCTCCTGAATTTGGGGATTTTGGTAGTTGACAGTGTAATTGCCGGCAGGTGTCTGGGACTGTGTATTTTCGCTCCAGGTGAAGAAGGTATACCTGGAATCCCCGTTTTGGACAGTGGCTCCTACCCATGCTTTGGTGTAATCTCCATTCCAGGCATTCTGCTGAATCACTGTGATGGTGTTGCCAGAGACTTCTTTGACAATTGCCCAGTGTACGCTCTGATTGTCGCGGAGGATATCCCCTACTTTCGGTGAACTAGTAGCCTGGAAGCTTCCTGAATCGATGACAGGCACGGAAGTGGTGGAATTCAGCCCGGAGACATCGCGACCGTACACCTGGCTGTAGAAGCGCTTTACGAAGGCGGCACAGCTGTAAGTGGAGTCGCTGTTTACGCTGGAATCATAGGGGCGGTAAAGAGCCTCTACGGTTATTCCGTTAACGGTGATACTGTCTGTAACTCCTGAGTCGATGGATACGAAATTATAATTTCCCATATCGGCGGATACGCTTTCAGGCTGGAAAGAGAACCCCACAGCGATCATAGCAAGGGCGCCGCAAAAAATAGATTTCATTACTTTACTTTTCATATAGATTTCCTCCTTCAAAAACGTTGCTTGATCTTGATGAGTTTAGTCTACAGCATTAAGAGTGTAAATTTGTTTTAATGGAGGCTTTTTTCAAAATTTCCGATTAATTTAATCCCATAATTTTTTTGTACTCTTGCTCATAGCTTTTGGAGTCCTTATACATATTGTAGAAAAAGAAATTCTCCTCATTCTGGGCATACCGGGTAACTTCTTCCATGAGAAGATCTTCCGGGGTGGAACTAGTCAGGTAACTGAGGATAAAGCTGTCAAAAGGTTGCTTATCAGTCAGTTTTGGAAATCCACATTCCAGGAGAATCGTATTCAAGCGTTCAGGAGTGATTTCAAGCTCTTTCGGCAGGAGACAGGAGTGGTTGAAAAATAAAAGAAAACAGATGAAAGTGGTTCGGTCTATATCCAAAGTACCTTTGATATACTTGCGGACGGTGTTTTCCCCGGAGCGGTTACGCTGATACCCTCGACTGTCTCCGTCCAGAGAATAGATGCTGTCGAGACGGTCCTCTTCTTCTTGCATCTGTCTCAGCTTCAGGCTAAGAATTTCCTGATCGCTGAGTTTTTTTAGTTTGGGGTCATAATGGCGGAGTGACTCGGCCAGTTTTTGCCTTTGTAGGTCGGAGAGAGCGTTAATATTCCCATAGTATTCCATCAGGACTTCCAGCCAGTCCAATGAAATGTAGCCGAAATAGAAATAATTGAGGCTGTCGAAGATTTCCCGGCAGGAGATTCCTGTATGCATGAGAAAATCCCGGATTTCATTGATGGACATTTTCTTTCTCTTCAGCTGTGTGATTCCTTTGAACACAGAGAGTTCGGATAGAGCTTTTGTAGAGTTCATGGAAGAATTCTGAGAAACTAGAAAGTCTTCTATCTTCTGTCTGAGATAGAAATACAGATATTTGCAGAAGTAATAGCGGGCTTTCTCGCGCACTGGGCTAAAAGACCTCAGATTAGCGTCCAAAAATTGTCGGAAATCTTCTTTTGAGCTTCCAAGCTGGGAGATTTTCTGGTTCAATACCTGGGTCAGATGTTCGGTCCGAAGATCAGCGGAGTCTTTTTGTGAGTTGGATTCCAGATATCGTTCTAATTCAGATAAGGTGATATGCTTTTCAAAATAATTTTCTTCAGATTGGTTCGTATCCAGGATGGAGCTGCATATGTCCTGGAGCTCTTTCCACTCTTGGTAAGAGAGACGGTTTAGGAACGCGAAAATCAGGCTGGCTTCCCAGAGACTTCGAGAATACAGCTGGGCGCATCCTTCCTGGGACAATTTCTCGTTGAGCTGGGAGAGAGATTCTTTTTTGATGAATCCTAGAGCGATCAGGCGGTAACGCAGTGGAACCTTCTGCATAATTTTTGTCCGAGACGCCGCGCCACGCCGAGATGGGCCGGCGGGCATACATTCTTCCAGCATTTGTCCGCCTAACGGTATATTCAGGATGTCATTTATCATTTGATCAAAGACAGAAGCAGGGTGTTTAGACATGATGTGATACCTCCTTCATTGGAATATTTATTTTCGTATAATACCTATGAAAAATAATATCACAGGAAAGGTGAAAAGGACAAGAGTCTCAAATACAAAGCCGGGGAAAGATACAAGAGGATACGCTGTCCAAAAGGCGAGTTGCCATATCTGATTATAGATGAAAAAAACAGTTGCGCTCATCGTAAGAACATGATAGAATACAAAACCAGATTGCTAATAGTGTTAGCTATTTGTAGAAGCTAGATTTAAAATAAAAAGATTAGGAGATGAAGAAACTTGGATTACCAGAAGTTGATTTATGAATTTGGAGATATTCAATACGAAATTGCGAAGCTGAAAGAGCTTAGCACGATTTTTGAGACTACGAAGGGGGAGAACCTTGTTCTTTCTTATCTTATGCAGCGTCGGTGTAACGTGAATCCAAAGGAGATCAGTCAAGAGCTGAACCTTACTTCCGCTCGTGTCGCGGCAGTCCTGAAAAAATTGGAAGAACGAAACTTTTTGGAGCGTTTCGAAGATCCTGAAAATCATCGGCAGACGCTTGTGAGGGTTTTGCCCGAAGGGGAGGCTTATCATCAGACCATGCATGATAACTTTTCCCTAAGTGTCAGAGAATTGCTGGAGATGTTAGGTAAGGAGGACGCGGTAAACTATCTGAGAATCCGCAGACGGATTGTATCCTACTACAAGGATAAGAACAAGAGACAAGGGGGAGATTGACATGAATATGACGAAAAAACAGAGAAACCTGACTTTTGCAGTTCTTTTGGTTTCATCCATAGGAACTTCTCTGCTCCAGACTGCCCTGACGACTGCTCTGCCGTCCATGATGAGAGACCTCTCGATCTCGGCTGCAACGGCTCAGTGGCTTACCAGTGTCTACAGCCTAACAGTGGGAATTATGGTGCCCGCAACGGCTTACTTGATAAAACGTTTTCCTACCAGAAAATTATTTTTAAGTGCGGTGACTCTGTTCGCGGCAGGTACGTTACTGGCAATTGTGACGCCTACATTCTCGCTTCTGATGGTGGCTAGAGTTATGCAGGCGATGGGAAATGGAATTGTACTTCCAATGACTCAGGTAGTGGTCCTGACTATATACCCGGTGGAGCAAAGAGGAACTGTGATGGGAATCTATGGTCTGGCAGTAGGAGCAGCTCCTGTCGTGGCTCCTACGCTGGCAGGCATCATCATTGATCTATGGAGTTGGAGGACTATTTTTGAGATCGTTCTTGTGATTGTGACTGTCGATATTTTGATGGCGCTGAAGGTGATGAGAGATATCACAGAGACAGAATACCAGAGCTTTGATATACTTTCTATGCTGCTTTGCACGGTCAGCTTTAGCGGAATTCTACTCGGACTTGGAAATTTAGGGGCTGCTGACTTTATAAGCCTTCAAGTGGGATTTCCTCTGCTGGTGGGGGCAGCAGCTTTGGTGCTCTTTAGCAGAAGACAGCTGCGGCTGGAAACGCCATTTTTGGAGCTGCGGGTATTGAAGGTGAAGGATTATCTGCTGGCGGTGATAATCAGTATGCTGCTCTATGCTGTGATGATGGCAGGTTCCACGTTGTTTCCCATTTATATCCAGACGGTCTGCGGCAAATCTGCGACGGTTTCCGGTTTAATCATGATGCCGGGCTCTTTGGTGATGGCTTTAATCAGCCCGTTTACCGGGAGATTTTACGATAAGTTCGGAATCCGTAAGCTGGTGGTGGGCGGGAGCCTTCTGATGCTGCTGAGTTGTTTTGGCGTTGTATTTGTGAATGCGGATACCTCCGTATTCTATATAGCATCGGTCTATATCCTGAGGCTGATCGCCATTGGCTGCATTATGATGCCGGTTGTGACCTGGGGAATGAGTGTGCTTGGACCAGAAAATACAGCTCATGGAACCGCGCTTTTGACATCGCTGCGCACGATAAGCGGTGCTTTTGGCTCGGCGGTCTTTGTGGCTGTTATGAGCAAAGTCACAGAGCTGACTAGCAGTCAGAAGGGTGTGGCAGCTAACGCCGCAGGGATTGATTTTGCCTTTGCAGGCATTACCGTAGTTGCGGCAGTTTTATTTGTAGTATGTGTATTTTGTGTCCGCAAACAGAAATTTCGTGGAGATTCTGTACAGAATGCAGTGAGTTAAAGGAGGAAAAACAACCAAATAAGGATAAGATTTTTGCTGTTTTGGGGTCAGAAGTCCTAAAAATTGCAGGGTAGATTTGACATATATGAGGGAAGAATTAAAAAAAAGTTTATGAAATTAAATAAGCATTAAAGTGGTTGTAATCTCCGCTTGAAGTGATATAACTATTGCAAATCATTAAAAAGCGAGGTTGCTGACATGAGAACGATAGGGTTTGTGAATAGCCATAAAGAAAATGAACGAAGGATTGCGCTTCTTCCGGAAGACTTGGATAAACTGTCGGATATTGCTTCACAAATTGTCTTTGAGAAGGGATATGCGAGTAGAATGGGAGTTTCTGATGAGGAATATCTCTCGAGAGGTGCGAAGATTTTATCACGTGAGGAGATTTTAAATAAGTGTGATATCATCTGTGATCCCAAGGCAGGTGATGCCGAATATTTAGAGGATCTCCAAGAAGGGAGAACAATTTTTGGGTGGGTGCATCCCCATGTGTGTGAGAATGTAAAAAATCTCTTGTTGAAAAAACATTTTGAGGTCTATGCTTGGGAAGAGATGATGGAAGACGGTATGCAAGTGTTTTACCGTAATAATGAATTGGCGGGAGAAGCCGCTGTGAATCATGGATGTCAGTGCTGCGGAATTTTACCGGAAGGAAAAAAGGCAGCGGTGATAGGAAGAGGGAACACTGCGCAGGGAGCGATCAGAGCTTTGGTCCGTGGAGGTGCTTATGTGACTGTGTATGGAAGGAAAAATGAGGAAAAGCTCAGGAAAGATATCGGACAATACGATATTATTGTAAATGCAGTGCTCTGGGACCCTAAGAGAACAGATCACATCATCAGCAGAAAGGAACTAAGACAGGCGAAACAGCAGGCTTTGTTGGTCGATGTCAGCTGTGATGAGCACGGGGCAGTGGAGACTTCTAGACCTACAGATTATGCACAACCGACTTTTGTGGAGGAAGGTGTCATTCATTACTGTGTGGACCACACGCCCAGTATTTATTATCGAGAGGCTTCTAAGTTTATCAGCAGCCAGGTGAAAAGGTTTATCCGTCCTCTGGTGACCGGCGAGACAGATGAGGTGCTGGAGAGCGGATGTGTGATACGTAACGGAGAAATGATTTTGGAAGAGAGCTGCCGATAGCGGAGAAAGGTGGTAAATAAATATGGTCGGAAGTGTATATACCTTGATACCTCCTCTGATTGTCATTCTTATGGTAATTGCGACGAAGAAAATTCTATTGTCAATTTCCTCTGGTATTGTAGCCAGCGCATTGCTGCTGAATCAGCTTCAGCCGACAGACACAGCCAAGGATATTGTGTCTACTGCAGTGGGAATCTTTTATGACGGAAAGACGGTGAATACAGATAATATTCTGTTGATATTGTTTATTTTGGGCCTGGGAATTATTACGGCATTTATTGAAAAAAACGGTGGAACAGTAGGCTTTGCCAGATGGGCTCAAAAACATGTGAAAAATGCTGCTATGGCGCAGATGGTAGCCGTTGTTTTGGGCATACTTATTTTTATAGATGATTATTTTAATGCACTGACAGTAGGTGAAGTGTCCAGAAGCCTGACAGATAAATATAAGGTATCCAGGGAAAAACTGGCTTATCTGATCGACTCTACCAGTGCTCCGGTATGCTCTATCTGTCCACTATCGAGTTGGGGAGCATACATCATCGCTCTTTATGCAGTATTATTGCCGCCAACGGCTGCTCCGCTGAATCAATTTATCAGCACAATCCCATATAATTTCTATGCAATTTTTGCTTTAGGGGTTGTTATTTTCAGCGCAGGGTTTAATATTAATGTAGGGAAAATGAATGATGTGGCGTCTATTTACCGCAAAGCTGCTCAGAGCCGCAAGGATGAGGGAATGGTACAAAAAGAAGGAGAGGAGAAAGCCTCTGACCTGGTGGTTCCTATCTTACTTTTGGCTTTTGTGAGTATGGCGATGATGTATGTGACCGGCTTTGTGAAAGCAGAAAGCTTTAACATCTTTCAGATTCTGGAAAATGCATCCACGTATTTGGCTCTGTTTATCGGCTGTCTGACGGCGTTGGCTTACTGTGGAGTCCGTTACTACAGACTGCATGGACACCATCCTCTGAAGGTGGCAAAAGAAGGCGTGCGAGCAGTGGCTGGGGCAACTATGGCTCTGTTGTTTGCATGGGTATTGATTGATATGATTTCTGCTATGGAGACGGGAACGTTCCTGTCAGGGTTGATTGTAAAATATGCAGTTCCGGCTGTAATGCTGCCATTTCTGCTGTTTGTGCTTTCTAGTGTCATGGCCTTGGCAACAGGATTTTCCTGGGGTGTGTTCGGAATTATGCTGCCGATCAGCGTACAGATGACGCAAGCACTGGGAATGCAGGATCAGATGGTATTCTGTTGCCTGGGGGCCGTATTGTCCGGTTCAGTATTTGGCGACCATTGTTCGCCAATTTCCGATACGACGATACTCTCTAGTGCAGGAGCTCAATGTAACCATGTGGACCATGTGGTTTCACAGATGCCTTATGCACTGTATTCAGGTATGATCGCAGCCTTGGGATTTCTTGTGATTGGCTTTACTGAAAATCTGTATTTAGCACTGGGAATTCAAGTTGTACTTTTGATTGTGACCATATTGCTGTTTCGCATCTCTGGTTCAGGTAACCGTGTCAAACGAGTCAAAAATAGAAGGGTGGCTGCAAGTATGTAGTGAAGAAAAGGGAGTGAGGTTGGCAAAATGAGAGACAAAAATGCTGTAAAAAATGTTGTGATGGATTTGCTGTGTGATATTGGTGGGAGTGTCCTATATTCAATAGGTATCTACACCTTCGCCAAAATGGCGAACTTTGCACCGGGAGGTTTGTCCGGCCTCGCTCTTATTATAAACTATCTGTGGGGGATTCCCATCGGTATAATGACTTTGATTTTGAATATTCCGTTTGTGCTAATCAGCTATAAGATTGTGGGAAGAAAGTTCATGTTCAAGACGGCCCGCACGATGATTATCTGTACGATTTGTTTGGATGTCATCTTCCCATACACACCAGCTTATACAGGTTCACCATTCTTGGCGGCTTTGTATTCTGGTGTTTTTCTGGGAGCAGGACTTGCGATGTTTTATATGAGAGGGTCTTCCTCAGGCGGGACAGATTTTCTTACGATGTCCATTAAGGTTCTGCGTCCGCATCTGTCCATCGGTTTTGTGACGATGACGATAGATTTGGTGGTCATTCTCCTTGGATGGCCAGTGTTCGGAAATGTAGATTCTGTGCTGTACGGATTGGCAGCAACCTTTGTGACTTCTGTTGTGATTGATAAAATTATGTACGGCATGGGGTCAGGTACTTTGGCGATTATTATCACCAATCATGGCCTTGATGTGGCGGAGAAAATCGGAGAGATCACTGGACGAGGTTCTACAGCAATCCGAGCCATGGGAACTTATACCCAGAAAGAACGGGATGTAATTATGTGCGCCTGCTCCAGTTCGCAGGCATACACGGTAAAAAAAGCCGTACATGAGGTAGACGAGGACGCGTTTGTTATGCTGACTGAGACGAACCAGGTATTTGGAGAAGGGTTCATCGAGACCGGAGGCGAGAGGCGATGACGAAAGAAATAGACTCTTGCATCAATATATGCGGGTTCGTAAAGTTGAAAAAGACAGGAGGCCGATGCGTCTAAAAGGCAAAATAAGAAATATAGTGAACAAAATAAAAAATCAGGAGAGCTTCTGCATTGCGCAGAAGCTCTTTTTTATGTAATAGGAAAGACCTTGTCACGCTAATGCGTGAAAGCCCTTTCCTATTACATAAACGCTCTGCTAGGGATGCACACGCCGTAATAAGGTAGTACACCGCAAGGCGGTGTTGCGGCGGCGCGCAAAGTGGGACTGCGCCCCTCAAAGATTGAGGGGTGGGGGGGGGAGTTGAAGTGGGCTTGCCCACTTTATTCTATATAAGCACGCAGGCGTATGTGCCGGAGTGCGAATGCCTGTCAGAATTGCGGGAGTGCGATGCGCGGAGCAATCCGCAGCTTATACTTTTTGAAGATACTGCCGACAGACGGCAGCGAATAGCAGAGCTGTGAGCTGGCTGAGGAATCGCAGCGGATAGGGGAAGAAAGTCTGCGTCATTCTCCTGAGCAAAATAAGAAATATAAATGACAACAGTCGGAATGGTTTTTGAAGAGGTGAAAATTTATAATAGCCTCAGATAAACGAAAAGCTAAGTTGATCTTTTATATGGAGGAATGAAGAGATGTTAGAGAAGTTAATCGTAATGCTGACACACAATGACGTGACGGTGGAAGACGCAAAAGAGATTTTTGAAGCCAACAAAGACTTGCCGGTTCAAAACTGGGGCTTCAAAGACGTGGGATTAGAGCCGGGAAAGATGAAAGAGCTCTGCGCCATGATGAAGGAGGCAGGAAAGACTACCTATCTGGAAGTGGTGACGTATTCAGAGGAAGAGTGTCTAAGAGGTGCGAAGCTGGCTGTGGAATGTGGCTTTGACTGCTTGCTGGGAACCATCTACTACGACTCGGTGATGGACTACGTGAAGACCACAGATCTGAAGTATTTCCCCTTTGTGGGAAAGGTATCCCAGAGTCCTTCGATTTTGGAAGGCTCCTGCGATTATATGCTGGAACAGGCGGAGAAATTTAAGAAAGCAGGTGCGGTAGGCGTGGACTTGTTGGGTTACCGTTATGTGGAAGGGGACGCAAACGTTCTCTCTGCCGCCTTCGTCAAGGCAAGCTGCATCCCCACGGTACTGGCGGGCAGCATCGGCTCAAAGGAACGGATGAAACTGGTAAAACAAATGAATCCCGCATACTTCACCATGGGTTCCGCTTTGTTTACCAAGAATTTCGTAAAAGACGGAACATTCAGAGAAAATCTGGAAGCAGTTACAGATTTTTTGAGAGAGCAGGCATGAGATAGGAGGGAAAAAGACTATGACAAACGCAAAGACAGGTCTGGTGGTGGTGGCCAGCCAGTATGAAAGCGGCGGACAGCGCGCGCAGGAGCTGGCAGCGCTGGCGAAGGCTTCCCTGGAACAGAGAGAGATCACAGTAGCTGAGGGGGCCAAGGTGGTCTGGGACGCGGCGGACGCCATAGATGTGTGCAAGGAGTTAAGAAAACAAGAGATCGATTCCCTCACGATTATTCTGAGCACCTGGGTGACGGACTCCCTGCTGTATGTGTTGGTACATGAGCTTCCGGTTCCGGTGGTATTCTGGGCGGTGCCCTACACGGAGACCTTCTCCATCGGCTGTATTCAGCATTTTGGCAGCGCGCTTACCACCCATGGAATTCCTTATGAGTATGTATACGGGCTTACTGACGATGCGAAGGCAGCGGACAAGGCGGCAAAAATTGCGGAGGCGGGCCGGATTATAAAGGCAGTAAAAAGCATGAAGCTGGCCCTGGTGGGACCGAGACAGACCTGGAGAGTGGCTGGGCCGCAGGATACCACCAATGAGGAGTGGGAATTTTCTCAGAAATTCGGGCCTACGCTGGTGCACATCGAGATGGAGGAAATCATGGAGCTGGCGGAGGGCATCTCTGATAAAGAGGCAAAGAAGGTATACGGCTGCCTGAAAAAACGCACGGGCAGAGTTTTGGCAGGCGAAGAGACCATGCTTCATATGACTAAGGTGTATATGGCGGTCAAGGAGACGGTGAAAAGATATTCTTTGGATGCTCTGGCGGCAGAGTGTTATCCCTTCTACAGCGGGCAGATGAATCTGCCTTCCAGCTGGCTGGCGGATGAGGGGATCATCGTGGACACAGAAGGAGACGTCGGCCATACCATGGTGATGTATATGCTGAATTTGGCTGCGAAAGGCGGAGCGACTGCTCTCGGTGAAGTGGGAAGTATGGATGATGAGAATCGGATTCTGGCTTTGGCCCACGAGGGGAGCACAGCACATTCTCTGGCGGAAGATGTGAGCAAGGTACAGATTTCCCCCAGCGGAGAAAAAGGCTGTTTTGTGGGACTGCCGCTGCGGGAGATGGCCCAGGTGACTGTATCGAGTATCCAGGGAAATGGACACGACGGATACCAGATGCTGGTGGAAAAAGGTCGGGTGATAAAGGCAGAGGAGCAGGAATGGATAGACGGAGGAGAAAAGCTGCTGGTGAAACTGCAGCTTGACAAAAAGGCAAGTGAAGCGGTGGACAGCCTGATGAGAGTGGGAATGGACCATCACCTGCTGGTGAAAGAAGGAGATCACAGAGAGTTGATGGCCCTTCTGTGCAAATATCTGAAGGTAAAGATGGTGACTTTTTAAAGGATGAAGAGCAGAGAAAGGAAGAAGGTCATGAAAATTGTGGTATTGGACGGATATACAGAGAACCCGGGAGATTTAAGCTGGGAGGAACTGGAAAAGCTCGGGGAGGTGACGGTCTATGACAGGACCTCCTATGAGGATTCTCCGCTGATAGCCCAGAGGCTTGAGGATGCCGAAATCGCGGTAGTCAACAAGACACCCATCACTAGGGCGACCATAGATCAGTGCCCAGGACTGAAGCTCATTGCGGTCCTGGCTACAGGATATAACGTGGTGGACTGTGCCTATGCAAAGGAGAAGGGAATTTCCGTGGTGAATGTTCCCACCTACGGTACGCAGATTGTAGGACAGTACGCGGTAGGTCTGCTGTTGGAGATCTGTTCCCATTACGGACATCACGCCCAGACAGTAAGAGAAGGAAAATGGGAGAAGAATCCAGATTGGTGCTACTGGGATTATCCGATGATCGAGCTCTACGGCAAGACGGCCGGAATCATCGGTCTGGGGAGAATCGGCCAGGCAACGGCTAAAATTCTAAACGCTATGGATATGAAGGTTCTGGCTTTTGACGCACATCCAAGCGACGCTGGGAAAGCGCTGGCAGAATATGTGGATTTGGACACGCTGCTTGCCCAGTCAGACGTGATCTTTTTGCACTGTCCGCTGTTTCCGGATACGGAAGGGATGATCAACAGAGAGAATATTGAAAAGATGAAGGACGGCGTGATTCTCATCAATAACAGCCGCGGGCAGCTGGTAAACGAGCAGGACCTGGCGGATGCCTTAAACAGTGGAAAGGTATACGCGGCCGGTCTGGATGTGGTGTCCACAGAACCGATCAAGGGGGATAATCCTCTGCTCACAGCAAAGAACTGTTTTATCACGCCGCACATCTCCTGGGCGGCCCAGGCGTCTCGGCAAAGGATTATGGACATTACCGCAGAGAACATCCGGGCGTTTTTGGCGGGAAAACCAGTGAATGTGGTGAATCAATAACGCGCCTGGTAGTCGGCAGGATTACAGCCGATGATTTTCTTGAAGGTCTTATAAAAATAGCTATAGTTGTTAAAGCCAACCTGTTCAGCCGCCTGGTTGATGGGAAGTCCGCCGCGAATCAGACAGGAGGCTTCCTCAATTCGCTTTTCCTGTATGTAGTTCGTCAGAGTTTTGCCGGAGATTTTCCGGAAAAGACGGCTTACATAGTATTCGCTGTAATTTACTTCGGCGGCCAGCTGCTCCAGGGTAATTTCCTCATTTAAATGGGTATTGATATATTTCAGGAGGGCGGCGATGGTCTGGGCGTGCTGGGCTTCTTTTTCATCAATGTGGCGGCCGCGGTAGCAGTCGCTGTAGATATAGGCCAGAAGCTGATGAATCAGCGCTTTTTCTAAGATGTCCTTTCCATTTTCCAGCTTGATCTTTCGATACTTGTCCAGAAGAGTCAGGTATTTTTGCAGCTGCTCCTGACTCAGGTGGTAGACCGGGAGACGGTCGCTGCAGTTGTGAAATACGTCCAGCAGGTTGGAACGGGAGGTGCTGAAGGAGATCAGTAAGCTTAAGTTGATGGACAGGCTGAACCTCTCGTAGAAGTAGTTTTTGTTGTAGGTGAGGGTGTGGGGCTTGAACATATCAATCAGAACGATATCTCCCCGCTTAATCAGGTACTCCTGATCTTCAATGCGGAAGATGCCTGCGTTTCCCAGATAGAGGACGCATTCGTAGAAATCATGGTAATGAAGTCCATAGTTAAATTCATTCTGAGGATTCCTCAGAATACAGCTGTAATCATCCTCATAGAGGGAACGCTGGGATAAAAATAATGAGCTGCTCATAGGACGGCCTCCTTTTTCATGGAATGTAAGATTAGGAATATTGTATGGGAAACATTGCCGGATGTCAAACGATCGGGAGTCACAGGACAAAATAGGAAAGGTTCTATGCAAGATTAAGTATGGCTGAAAAAGGGAAGCAGAGCTACAATAGCAGTAACAAAAATGAATAAGCAAAAAGAAGGAGACGGGTGAAATGCAGAACTATGTGGTAGATTCCGGTAAATTAAAAGAATATACGACGAAGCTGTTTTTGGCGGCAGGGCTGGCACAGACGGATGCCCAGGCGGTCTCAGAGCTTCTGGTACATGCAGATCTGAGAAATGTGCGCAGCCATGGAGTGCTTCGTACAGTTCCTTATCTGGAGAAGATTCAAAAGGGCGGAGCGTCTAAGACCAGCGCTTATCCGGTGGTAAAAGAGACTACCAACAGTGCGGTGATTGACGCACAGGGCGGCTTAGGAGCTTTAGCGGGAGAGAAGGCGGTGGCCATTGCCCGCGAAAAGGCGAAAACGGCTTTGATGAGTATGGTGGTGGTTCGAAACAGCAACCATTTCGGTATGGGAGCGCACTGGGCTCTGAAACTGGCAGGAAATGATATGATCGGATTCGCGTGTTCCACGACAGATTTGACCATGGGCCCTCCAGGCTGCAAAGAGCCGTTCATGGGCAACAATCCCTTCGCGGTGGCTTTCAAGGCGGGGGAAAAGTATCCGGAGTTCTGCGTAGACATGGCGACCAGCGGCGTAGCCCTCGGAAAATGCAAAGACTTGGCAAAGAGAGGAAAGCCGATTCCCAGCGGTTGGATGCTGGACAAAAATGGAAATGATACGACGAAAGTGGAAGACTGTTATATGATGACGCCCATGGCAGGGCATAAGGGCTTTGGCATTGCCTTGATTGTGGAATTGTTCGCGACTTTGCTCTCCGGTGGGGTGCTCTCGCCGGATATCAACAATCAGGATTTGCCGGATGTACCAGAGCTTTCCAGCCAGTGCTTCGGCTGTATCAACATCTCTGCATTCCGCGACCTGGCAGAATTCCAGGAGACGGCAGAGAATTACATTGACCGCCTGCACCAGATTCCTATGAAGGAAGGCGCCGGTGATGCGAAGTATCCAGGAGAGATTGAGTATACAAGTAAACTTATCAATTTGAAGGAAGGCGTGGTGCTTCCGGAGACTCTGACAGAGGATTTGATGGCTATTGGAGGAGAGTTGAAGGTGGACGGTAGCTTTTTGAGAGAACATAAGACGGAACGTCAGTGACGCGGGAGCTTTTCGTCGGCGGCACGCGGACGCGGGTCTTAAAATTTGAGAATAGAAGGTTTCAGAGAATAGAAAGGAAGAATCAGGAGGATAAGAGATGGTGACAATGGAAAATAAAATCCGCAGGTTATTGAAGGAAGGAAAACCAACGGTGAATACCAGAATTTGGAGTACCTGGGGGACTACTGTAGAAGCGGCGGCAGCCACAGGGAATTTTGACTATTTTGAATTCCTGGCGGAGTATGCGCCATACACCCTGCCGGAGCTGGAGAACTTCGTGAGAGCCTGTGAGCTTCATGGATGCGGCTCCATGATTAAAGTGGATTATCAGAATCGTTTCTTTGTGGCTCAAAAAGCGATTGCTATGGGATTTCAAGCGGTTTTGTTCACCGATCATCAGAATGCGCAGCAGGTAAGAGAAACTTTAACGGCAGTATCTCCGGAAGCGCCTGCTTACGGCGGCCGTTTCGGATATCCGAACGCACGCTGGCTGGGATATAACCCGGAACCAAAACAGATGGAATACGCTGCGATGAACGCCAGCGCGGTGAAGGCATTCATGATCGAGAAAAAAGAGGCGGTGGACAATATCGAGGAAATCTGTTCTGTGCCAGGCGTGGACATGATTCAGTTCGGCCCGTCCGACTACTGCATGAGCCTGGGGTGGAATACCTGTGAACACAAAGAGGAAGTAGCGGCGGCCGAGAAACACTGCATTGAGGTGGCTCTGGCCCACGGCGTACAGCCGCGTGTGGAGATTTACCATGTGGAAGATGCCGAGAGATATAAAGAGATGGGCGTGAAGCATTTCTGCATCGGGGATGAATTCGACATCCTAAAGGACTACTGGACTAACGTGGGGGCAGCCATGAAAAAATCGGCTATGGAGATGACAGCTGCGGAAATCTAAAAGACAAAAAAAGAAATGTAAAAAATATAGTTATTTTAGAATAAGACAAAAAAGGCTTGGATTTTATAAGAAATAATTCCAGGCTTTTTTTGCTGTTTATATCCTGAAAAAATGATGACAAAAAAAGAAATGCCCTATACAAGAATGACAATCGTGAGAGGGAGGATATTATGCTAGAATAAGCACAGAGATTAAGAAAGGCCGGCCATTTCAAGAATCGTGTTTTAAACATGGAAAACAGGAGGACGAGATGAAACTACTGATAGGACTGGATATTGGAACCACCGCATTGAAGGCGGCGCTGTTTGATACTGCCGGAAAACTGCTGGCGGTATCCACACAGGAGTATTCCCTGATTACGCCTCAGGTGAACTATGTGGAGGAAGCGGGGGAAGTGTATTGGTCTGCCTTTCAAGAGGCGGTAAAAGAATTAAAAGAAATTCATCCGATTCATGAAGATGATGAGATAGCGCTGGGAATCTCTGCGCAGGGTGAGACACTTTTCTTTATGGATAAAGAAGGCAGGCTTTTGAGAAACGCCATCGTGTGGATGGACAATCGAGCGGCAGAGGAAGCAAAGATGCTGAAAGAAACGTTCACGGACGAAAGATGCTTTCAGGTAACTGGACAGGTGAGTTTTGAACCTTGTTGGCCAGCATCGAAAATCCTCTGGGTGAAAAGACATGAACCGGAGATATTCGAGAAAACCGATAAATTTCTGTTAATCGAGGATTACTTCATTTACCGGATGACCGGGAAGTTTGCGACAGAAGGGTCTTTAGTGTGCTCTTCCACCTACTGGGATATCATACAGAAATGCTACTGGAAGGAAATGCTGGACTATTTGGGGGTAAGAAAAGAGCAGTTTCCGCCGGTGTATGAATCCGGTGAGGCTATTGGCCAAATCACCAAAGAAGCTGCACAGGAGCTGGGACTTCCCGGAAATCTTACAGTCTGCACCGGGGCTTTGGACCAGGCGGCAGGGGCGATCGGAGCCGGCAACTGCGAGGAAGGTATGTTTTCAGAGACGATCGGAGCAGCTTTGGCCATCTGTGCGCCGGTATCCCGTCCAGTGTTTGACCCTAACCGCAGAATGCCTCTTCACTATTTTGCGGTTCCTGACACCTATATGATTCACACGTTCACCAACGGCGGGATGACTTTGAGATGGTTCCGGGATAGGTTCTGTCCCATTGAGATGGAAGCCCAGAAGCTCGGGGTGGACGATGCCTATAATATGATTAGCAAAGAAGCTGCCAAGGTTCCGGCCGGGAGCGAGGGGTTGGTAATGCTTCCTCATCTGGCAGGTTCTAATGCGCCGGACGTGAACGCGAAGGCAAAAGGCGTCTGGTTCGGTTTTACACTCCAACATACCAGAGCACATTTTATGCGTTCAGTCATGGAGTCTTTGGGGTATATCGTCAAAAGAAATATAGATTCCCTGGGGGATATGGGGATTCAGGTAAAAGAAATCCGAAGTCTTGGCGGCGGTTCTAAGAGTCCGGTGTGGAATCAGATAAAATCCGATATCTGTCAGATACCTCTGGAAACCGTGACTTCCGTGGAAGCAGCTTCCCTTGGAGCGGCGATTCTGGCGGGCAAGGCGGTGGGGATTTTTGGAAATCTAAAAGAAGCAGTGGAGAATATGGTTGCGGTGAAGGAACGTACGGAGCCGAATCTGGATAATCAGAAGATCTATGAGGAAGGCTATGAAAGGTATCAGGAGCTCTTTCAAGATCTGTCCGGGTGTTTCGAAAAATCCATTTAGAGATATCTTTGAAAAAAGGTTCTCTACAACACAGTGCGTCAAGATGTGCGCAGACAAAAAGAGGAGGTAAACAGGGTGAAGAAAAAAGGATTGCTTACCACATCGTCTCTGGTGTGGATTACAGTTGGAAATATGGTAGGATCCGGTATCATGGTGTTGACCGGAGCAGCCGCCGAGGAGACCGGCTATGCGGTCTGGCTGGCGTTTGTCGTGGCGACGATTCTGGGATTTGTGGGGAGCTGGCCGCAGATTCTGGCTGCAGGCACTTCCGTCTTGGACGGCGGAATGTTTTCCTTGAACTCGTATTTCGGTCATCCGGTATTCGGCGGGCTTTATCTGATGGGAACCATACCGGAAATTATGGGACAGGCCTCTGTGGCTCTGGGAATTGGCATGTACATACAGACGATGATTCCCTCTACGAATGTCAGAATCGTGGCGGTTCTTGTGGCTGTTTTGTTTTATATCTGCAACATCCGAGGCGTCAGCATCATCGCTGGTGTGCAAAAGTACATGGTATATATTCTGTTCGCGGGACTGGGGATTTTTACGATCTTTGGACTGATGAATTTAAACCCGGAAGCGCTGGATTTCACCGGGCCTCAATTTATGACCAACGGATGGATGGGCTTTATCGTGGCGGTAAATATGCTGACTTTTTCCACCCAGTCTTACTGGGCGAGCCTTTCCTTTTCAAAATACGCAAAGAATCCAAAGAAAACGGTGCCAAAAGCGATGCTGATTGCCTTTCCGATCATTATGGCGATCTATGGTCTGGTCACCCTGGCGGGCGTCGGCGGTGTGGACCTGGAGACCTTTGCAGGAAATACGCTGGGTGATGTGGCTAAGGTGATTTTCCCTACCTGGATGTTTTATCTGTTCATTATCTGTGCGCCGATGATGGCTCTGGCGACTACGCTGAATGGAAATCAGTCGGCTTACTCTCTGATGATTGCCCCGGCGGCGGAAGAAGGGTGGCTGCCCTCTGTATTTGCGAAGACCAACCGAAAAGGAATGCCCTATGTATCGGCGTCTCTCGTGGGTCTGATTATTGTCCTGCCTGTGGTGTTTAACTGGGACATCACGTTTATCACTGCCAATGTGATGCTGTTTACGAACCTGGCGGGAATTTTACAGTACTTTGCGATGTGGAGGATGCCGGAGAAATTCCCGGAGCTGTGGGAAAAATCCACTTTCCATATGAAAAAGTGGAAATTCCACGGGTTGATGATTCTGGCCAGTCTTGTAAGACTCGTACTGTTAGGAGCGGCGGTCATCAGCCTCACACCGACCAGCCTGGCGGTGAATGTCCTTGTGGCTGTGGTTTTGGCGGCATTTTGTATCATCCGCTTTAAGATGGGGTGTGTGAATCCCACCACAATACAGCCTCAGAGAGAATATCTGTCAGAGGAAAATGTGCCGGATGAGGGAGAGCTTTGCCACTGAGAGTATTGATGAGAAGAAAAATATGAAAATGACGAGGAGAAGACAATGAAAGTAATTCATCCGCAGGATGCACAGTTTTTTATGGACGGACCGGAGGTGTGTCGTCAGTATATTGCCACAGAAAAAATTACCTTTGGGACGTCTACTTTGCTGCCTGGGCAGACAGGAGGAACCGACCCGGGACACGGTGAAGGACATGAGATCTTTTATTGCAGCAGAGGACATGTGGCAGTCTTTAACAGAGACAGTGAGAAGTATTATGAATTAAGAGAAGGGGATATTCTGCTGATCGAGGAAGGGGAACCCCATCAGATTTCCAACATAGGGACAGAGACGGCGGTAATCACGTGGAGCTGCGCGCCCCATGCGTAACGGCTTTGAGCAGGACAGTAAAAATTTATTCACCTGGGGGATTTACGATATGAAAAATACGTTGTATGTATCCGACTTGGATGGGACTTTGTTCAACAGCAGCAAAAAAATTTCAGAGAGAACCGTTCAAATTTTGAACCGCTGTATTGCAAAAGGAATGAAATTCGCGGTGGCGACCGCCAGAATGCCCTATGGCTGTGACTATCGCCTGAAAGAGATAAACATGGACACACCGGGAATTCTCACAAACGGGGTTTTTCTCTATGATTTTCAGAGGGAAAAAATCATTGCCGCTGAAGCGGTCAGCCAAAAGAGTGCTTTGGAAGCAGTGGATGCGTTCAGAAGGCATGGGCTGAGCTGCTTTGTCTACACCTATGAGGAAAACGGAATCTCGATCTATTATGAGGACGAGGTTCTTCAGGCCCAGACTCAATATTACAGCGACAGGGCGTTGGAAAGCTGTGAGGAAGTAAAGCTTGTGGAAGATGTGAGAGAGGTTTTGGCGGAAAAAAAGCCGGTCTACCTCGCCTATACCGGTTTTAAAGAAGTTTTGGAGCCAGTCTGTGAGGAACTGGACAATATAGAAGAAATCAGTTATTCTTTTTATCTGAATGTCTATAACGGCTGGTACTGTCTGGAAGTGTTCAGCGAGAAAGCCAGCAAGAAGAATGCGCTGCTGAAATTGCAAGACCTGCTGAAATGCCAGGAGATCGTAGTGTTTGGAGATAATCTGAATGATATTTCCATGATGGAGATTGCTGACAGAAGCTATGTACCTGCCAATGCGCTGGCAGAAGTGAAAAAGCTGGCGGCGCGGATTCTTGCGGACTGTGACCACGATGGGGTAGCGGAATTTCTGGCCGAAGAATGGGAGGTATAAAGTGGATATGACATTGGAACAACAATTGGAGAAAATAAAATCCGGAAAAATGTATAATGATTTGACCGAGGAGTTGATTCAGGCCAGGGCGGACGCGGTCGCCCTGACCAATCAGTACAATCAATCTTATGGACAGCCGCCGCAGGAGAGAGAAAAGATTCTAAGACAGCTTTTGGGGGCCATGGGAGAGGATGTATTTTTCGAGCCATCTTTTCGCTGTGAGTTTGGCCGGCATATTAAAATCGGGAATCATTTCTATGCCAATTTTGACTGCGTGATGCTGGATGGCGGCGGCATCGAGATTGGAGACAACGTATTGTTCGGGCCGAGGGTGAGTATTTATACTTCGAGGCACGCCTTTGACGCCGAGGAACGCAGCAAAGGCGCTTGTTTTGCCAAACCTGTCAAGATCGGCAATAATGTATGGATTGGCGGCGGGGTTCATATCGACTGCGGCGTGACTATCGGAGACAATACCGTGATCGGAGCGGGGAGTGTGATTACCCGTGATATTCCTGCAAATGTGGTAGCCGCAGGAGCTCCTTGCAAAGTTATCCGGAAGATAAGGGAGGATGAAAAGACCGGGTATCTGGAGGAGCTGAACAGTTAGAAATAGATGGTATATTTCCCCTCCGTAACTTCGTAAGTAAAGGTTTCAATCCAATCCAGAGCTGCCTGCAGATTTCTGTCCTTTAAGGCGTTCCAGATATGCAGGCTGTTCTCGTAGATCAGGTGAGCGCCATTCAGTTCATAAAAGCGAATCCATACGTCCATGACTGCTAAGTAGTATGAGCGAAAAATGAACGGGAGCAATGTATTTCCGGATAAAACAGAAAGCTCATGGTGAAATTCAAAGCCAGCGACCAAAGTGTCGTTGGCATTTTTTTGTTTTTTAATATTTTCAAGCTTCAGATATAGGGTTTGCAGATCTTCTTCTGTGATTCTGGGAATCAGGCGTGTCATAGTCAATCGGTCCAGGGCGCTGTGCACCTCAAAGATAGAGCGGATTTCCGCCTTGCTCAAATGGCCGTGGCTGAGCTTTAAGATGGCCTTCATCATTTCAAGATTGCCCTTTCTGCGGTAATCGGCCACAAAGGTTCCGCTTCTGGGTTTAATTGTGAGAAAACCCATTCTCTCGAGTTCTACGATACCGCTGTTTACCACGGAGCGGCTGATTCCCATGGAGTCAGCGAGTTCTCTCTCAGGCGGCAGCTTCTCTCCGACAGTCAGCTCACCGGAAAGAATCAGGGATTCCATCTGATCGATGAACATTTCTTTCAGGGAAGGGGCGACTAATTTTTTATATTTCATGTCAGAATTCTCCTTAAATTTTGAAAATGAACACAGGGGTATAAAAATCGGCATATCTGCGTCAGCATTTATAGTGTGAAAGTTTCTTGTGATATTGGTTGAACCATATACCAGTATTTGAATTATACATAGATATTATGAAAAAGTCAATAAAAATCCTTTATATTTTAAGGGGAAAGTAAATGCGTATAGTTGACGAAGCTTCCTTTTTTGTGCTAGAATGATAAAAACAAATATCTGGTTCAACCAGATGGAAAGGAGAAGGAATGGAAAAATACAGGGTGTTGGAAGTAAAAGAGAGTATCTTTAAGAATAACGATGAGCGGGCGAAAAAGTTAAGGGAAGAGATGAAAGAGCGCAAGGTATTTCTCCTGAACCTGATGTCTTCTCCCGGTTCGGGAAAGACGACGACGCTGTCCAGAACCATTCAGATGCTGGGAAATGACTTGAAAATCGGTGTGATGGAGGCTGACATAGATTCCGATGTGGATGCAGAGACGATTGCGAAGACGGGGGCAAGGGTTATTCAGCTTCACACAGGAGGAATGTGTCACCTGGATGCAGAGATGACCAGACAGGGTGTCGAGGCGCTGGGAACAGAGGAGCTTGATTTGGCTGTCTTGGAGAATGTGGGAAATCTGGTCTGTCCAGCGGAATTTGATACCGGTGCGGCGAAAAGCGCAATGATTCTGAGTGTGCCGGAGGGGGACGACAAACCCCTGAAATATCCCCTGATGTTTTCTGTGTGCGACGTCCTTTTAGTGAACAAGACCGACGTGCTGCCGTATTTTGACTTTGACCTGGCCAAGTGCGAGGAGAGAGCGAAAAAACTGAATCCCAATATTAAAGTGATTCCCATCTCAGCTAAGACTGGGGAAGGGATGGAAGAATGGGTGCGTTGGTTAAAAGAACAGGTGAATGAGTGGAAAAAATAACAACTATAAGGGTATGGAGGGTTTGAAAATGAGTAATTTGACAAAGATGCAGTTTCCAGAGGGCTACCAGTGTCAGTACAAAGAGACGGTCATGAGGCTCGCCAACATGATTGGACGCAAAAAAGAGGGAGTACAGCCGGGAGGAGAGGGGTCCTACCAATGGGACGATCCGGAGTATGTCTGTCTGGAGGCTGGAGTCACAGATGAGATGGCAGAAGTCGGGCTGTGCCTGGGGTCTTTTCAGAAAAAGACGGCGGCGCAGGTGGCCGAGATGATGGGGAAGCCGGAGGAATACTGCCGTGAAGTATTGATGGATTTGGCGGTGTACGGGGCCTGTAAGGTGGGAACTTTGAACGGTGAGGATGTCTTTTGGACAGAGACGTGGATTCCGGGACATATGGAGATGATTGTCAACAATCCCAACAATATTAAGAAATATCCTATTGTCGCCTACGCCATGGAAGCGTATGGGCGAGTGCGGGGCGGCGGCAGTGTCGGTTCATTTCCAGTGGGTGTGGGACTGATGCGGGTAATACCTATAGAATCCGCGATAGACGGAGACAGCCGGAAGGCGGACTACGAGGAGATCTCTAAATATGTGGAGGAGAATACAGTGTTTTGTGTCTCCGATTGCTCCTGTCGGACAGACCGGGAGGTCATGGGAGAGGGTTGCGGCCATCTGAAAGAGGATATGTGTATCCAGATGGGGACAGCCGCTGAGTATTACATAAGAACTGGACGAGCCAGACAGATTACCAAGGAAGAAGTCTATGAAATTTTAAAGCGGGCTGAGGAAAACGGACTGATGCATGAGATTCCCAACATTGACGGCTCGGGAAAAACTCATGCAATCTGCAATTGCTGCGGCTGCGGATGTCTGTCCATGCGAACGGCGACTATGTTCAAGAATGTAGATATGATACGTTCCAATTATGTGGCTAAGGTTGACGCGAAAAAGTGTACAGCCTGCGGCCAATGTGTGGAAAACTGTCCGGTAAACGCTCTGAGGCTGGGACAAAAGCTGTGTTCCTCTGAGCCTGTGGTGGAGGACATCACCACGACGGTCACGCCGCGGGATGAAGAATGGCCGGAGGAAAAGTGGACGCCGGAATATCGGACAAGCCGGGAAAATGTGGTTGATTCAGGCACTTCTCCTTGCAAAACGAACTGTCCGGCCCATATTGGAATCCAAGGCTATATCAAGCTGGCGTCACAGGGAAAATATCAGGAGGCACTGGATCTGATCAGAAAAGAAAATCCACTTCCCGCGGTTTGTGGCAGAATCTGCAACCGCAGATGCGAGCAGGCATGCACGAGAGGACAGATCGATCAGGCAGTAGCCATTGACGATATCAAGAAATTTATCGCACAGCAGGAGCTGGACCCTCAGAAGAGAGTGATTCCAAAGAAACGCCACGACTATCACGACAAGAAAATAGCGATTGTGGGCTCTGGACCGGCAGGTTTAAGCTGCGCCTATTTCCTGGCATTAGATGGCTATACCATCACTGTGTTTGAGAAAGAAGAGCGCCTGGGTGGTATGCTGACCCTGGGAATTCCAAGCTTTCGTCTGGAAAAAGACGTGGTGGACGCAGAGATCGAGATCATCCGCGGGATGGGTGTGGAATTTCGCACAGGAGTGGAGGTCGGCAAAGACATCACCCTAGATCAGCTGCGGGCTGAGGGCTATGACGCATTCTACGTGGCGATCGGAGCTCAGGGAGGAAGAAAGCTGGGCGTCGAGGGGGAAGAAGCCGAGGGCATATACTCCGGTATTGAGTTTTTGAGAGGAATCAACGCCGGAAACCGCCCATCGCTGAGAGGAAAGACCATCGTGATCGGCGGCGGAAATGTCGCTATAGATGTGGCACGCTCGGCAGTGCGCTGTGACTCTGGCGAGGTTTCCATGTATTGTCTGGAAAGCCGGGATATCATGCCCGCCTCGGAAGAAGAAATTCTCGAGGCACAGGAAGAAGGGGTCAGACTCAATAACGGCTGGGGGCCGAAACGGATTCTCACGGAAAATGGGCGTGTGAAGGCGGTAGAGTTCAAAAAATGTCTCTCGGTATTTGATGAACAGCATCGGTTCTCACCAAAATATGATGAAGATGACTGTGTTGTTGTGGAGGCTGACCAGGTGATTGTCACAATCGGACAGTCGATACAGTGGGGAGGGCTTCTCGAGGGTGCTGATGTTGAATTTAACCGGAATATGACGGTTATAGCGGATGCCTTTACCTATCAGAGCGGACAGGCCGACATTTTTGTCGGAGGAGATTGTTACTCAGGGCCTAAGTTTGCCATTGACGCCATTGCGGCGGGCAAGCAAGGAGCGATTTCTATTCATCGTTTTGTACATCCTGGCCAATCGCTGGTGCTCGGCCGTGACAGAAGAATCTACAGAGAACTGAATAAAGACGCGGTACTCGTGGATGACTATGACCATACGCCGAGACAGAAACCGGATACGATCAAAGAGGCTTCTTCTGACCGTTTCCATGATAACCGGGGAATTCTGGATGAACAGCAGATCCAGAAGGAGACTGCGCGCTGCCTCGGCTGCGGGGTGACGAAAGTCGATGAGTATATGTGCGTAGGGTGCGGCCAGTGTACCACGAAGTGTAAATTTGACGCGATTCATCTAGAGAGAAAATATGACGCGGAAGGAGTAGAATTTACCCAGATGCCTCCGGTAGTCTTCAGACATGTGATGAAGCGGAAGGAAAAAATCGCCCGGAAAAAAGAAGAACAGTTGGCTCAGAAGGAGGAACGGTAGACGGGATGCATGAACTAGGGCTTGTCTTTGAAGTGTTAAACAGGGTGAAAGGTGCAGTGGAGGAAAACCAGATAGAACCTCAGCAGGTGGCGGCTGTCGTCCTGGACGTGGGAGAGGCTTCCACAGTTGTTCCGAAGTACATGAAGGAGTGCTGGCCGGCAGCCGTTGACCGGACCGAGTATGAGCATGTGGACTTGAAGATCAATGAGCTGACGGCGGTTGTGGAGTGCAAGCAGTGCGGCAATCTGTATGAATACCTGAACAATGACAGGAAATGCCCGAAGTGCGGCTGTGAGAAAGCAGCGCTGGTGACGGGCAAGGAATTTCAGTTAAAGGAAATTCTGCTGTATGACGATTGAAGATAATGGACTTTGAGGATGCCGGCGGCCAGGTTAAAAGGCCGCCGGCGATTTGCTGCATAAGCTTCCGGATAGCGACTGGTAAACTTGCTTGCCGAGATGCACAGACATTGGACGTGGCAACAGGCAAGAGTACGCAGGCGTATGCATCAGAGTGCGAATGAGTGTCAGGATAGTGGGAGTGCGATGCACGGAGCAATTTGCAGCTTATACTTTTTGGAGATGCCGCCGACAGATGGCATGAGGGTTATGCAATAAAGCCTGGCGAACAGTGCTGCGTGCTAGTGGCACGCGTCTAGCACGGACTGTAGCGGAGAGAAGACCTGCCGTGTTCACACGAGTCGACATTAGCCGGGCAACGGACAGCAATGTTGAGAGCTTGTACAGGAGGCAGAAGCCGTGAACGGTTGTGTTTGGTGTGAAAGAGAAGAAAAATCTGCCGGGGCAAGTTAAAGAACATAAGGGGAAGGACCTCCGCATACATTGTAAAAACAGCAGTTTCGGGGGACCATCCTTGAAGGATTATATCGAGGAGAGAGCTATAGAGATAGCCAATTATATTGTCAAAGAAAATGCGACAGTGAGACAGACAGCAAAAAAATTTGGAGTTTCCAAATCTACGGTACATAAAGATGTGACAGAACGGCTTTGCCAACTGAATCCGATGCTGGCCTCTCAGGCCAGGAAGGTGCTGGATGTGAACAAGCAGGAGAGACATATCCGGGGCGGGCTGGCCACAAGGGAGAAATACCGACATATACATCAGAGATGATGCGAAGAAAAGAAGATATCTGAAAATCAGTATCAGTAAGACGAGTTCAAAACATAAATATTGAAAGGGTAGATTATACACGAAATGTATAACCTACTCTTTTTTATGTTATAGGAAAGACATTGCTACCCTAATGCGTGAAAGCCATTCCCTATAACATAAATGCTCCGCTAAAGATGCGCATGCCGCAAGAAGGTAGTGCACTGCAAGGCGGTGTTGCGGCGGCGCACAAAGTGAGCTGCGCCCCTCAAAGATTGAGGGGATGGGGAGATGAAGGGGAAGACGCTTTTTGGGTTAAGGGGGAAGAACAGCCATATGCTTCTGGCCGGAAGAAAGTTTGTGTGGAAGTAGAGATGAGTTTGCTATAGTAAAAGCGAGACGAGCTAAGGTGGTCTTGTCCACTTTATTATGATATACTGAAGAAAAGTTCAGGGGTGAGAAGTATGGGATTTTATATAGTGCATAATGATATTGTCAATATGGAGACAGATGCCATTGTAAACGCGGCAAACTCGGCTTTAGAGATGGGCGGAGGGGTTTGCGGAGCTGTATTTCGGGCAGCAGGAGTAAAAGAATTGCAGGAAGAATGCAGAAAGAAAGCTCCGTGTCCTACAGGGAAGGCAGTGCTTACAGCGGGGTATGGGCTGAAAGCCAGATACATTATTCATGTGGTGGGACCAGTATGGAAGAATGGGGAAGCAGGGGAAGAAAAGCAGCTGAGGATGTCCTACCGCAGCGCGCTGAAACTGGCGGAGGACTGTGGATGCCAGTCTGTGGCTTTTCCACTGATTTCCAGCGGCCTTTACGGGTATCCCAGGAGGGAGGCTTTGAAGGTTGCAGTAGAGGAATTTCGTAGATTTCTTCAGGAGAAAGAAATGGAAATCTACCTAGTCGTGATGGACCAAAAGGTGATTGTGCTGAGCGAGAGCCTGTATGGGAAAATCCAGCATTATATAGATACTTATTATACAGGGTATACGGGGAGCTCGGACAGGCGCAGGGATAAAGATTGGGAGATGATGTATGAGGCCCATGCCGACATTTCCAGGAAGGAGCAGAGTACTTTTGATGGGTTAGCCATTCCCAAGGAAACGGAAAAGTTCTCTGTCCGGAAGATCAAGAGGAGCTTGGAAGAGCTTTTAAGGGGACGGGGAGAGACATTTCAGGAAATGCTGTTTCGTCTGATCGATGAGAGAGGATTCACCGATGTGCAGGTCTATAAGAGATCGAATATGGACCGGAGGCTTTTCTCAAAGATTCGCAGTAACAAAGAATATGTCCCAAAGAAAACGACAGTGCTATCCCTGGCTGTTGCGTTGGAGCTATCCTTGGATGAAACGGTAGACTTGCTGGGAAAAGCAGGCTACAGTATGACCGATCATCTGAAGTCAGATATTATTTTGAGATATTTTTTGGAAAATCAAAGATATGATATTTATGAAATAAATGAAGTTTTATTTTGTTTTGGAGAGTCTTTGCTGGGGATGTAAATGTCGCCTGTCGTGCGACCAGTGTTTCCCATGATTTTGCTATAATGAGGGCAGAATAGAAAAGGAGGAAACAAAGATGAAGAGTACGAAATTGGTGTTTATTTTGGATAGAAGTGGTTCTATGATGGGACTGGAGTCTGATACCATCGGAGGATTTAATGGGATGTTGGAAAAACAGAAAAAGGAAAAGGGAGAAGCTTTTGTGACGACAGTCTTGTTTGACGATCAGTATGAGAGGATTCACGAGAGAATTCCCATCGCCGAGGTGAAGCCTCTAACTGACAAAGAGTACTATGTGAGAGGGTGTACCGCCTTATTGGATGCTGTTGGAAGGACCATCGGGTATATAAAAACTGTTCAAAAGACGCAGGAAAAGAAAGCGGATCAGGTGATCTTTGTGATTACCACAGACGGATATGAGAACGCCAGCCGGGAGTTTACCTATGAGAAGCTTCAGCAGATGATTCTCCATGAAAAGGAGCAGCACGGATGGGAATTCCTCTTTCTCGGGGCGAATATGGATGCAGTACAGGAGGCCGCACGATTTGGGATTGCACCAGATCGTTCTGTGACATTTTGTAATGACCAGGAAGGTATTCAAGCTAATTATGAGTCTGTTCACACGGCTTTAAGTCAGATGAGAAGCGGAGCGGCTCCCGTGGGAAGTCAATGGAAGGAGGCAGTGAAACGGGATATGGAAAGGAGAAAGAGGCGGTGAAGCGATGCGAAAGTGAGCAGTACTCTTCGAGATGGAGAGACTAGGAAGTCGAAGCGAGATTATCTATCCATTTTGTGCAGCTTAGTCGTGCTGTCTCGGATTCTCAGTTAACGCTTTTATTTCGCAGCTTATGCAGTTAAAATTTCAACGATAGTGAAACAGCCATGTGCTTGATGGTGTCAATAATTTTCGGTAAGTAGGTTTATACCGAATTTTGTCTTCGTCAGCCGCATGGCTGTCCGTTATTAAAAATTGTAACTAAATTCAGATTCGCAGCAGTAGTGTTTTTTATTGTATACGAATTTTGGTTTATAGTTAAGTGCCACATGTCAGATAAGATCAAACCTCCTTTGCAAGCAGACTTGCGCTGGATTATTGAGTGGATGGGGAGTTGAAGGGAGCTTATCTACTTTGCCTTTATGCAGCGTGGTTGAATAATTATCAAGAAATGTAACTATTCAGCCATAACAGCTCGGATTAGCTGCTGCGCAGCTTATATCGCCGCATATGCGGCGATATCCTCGCTTATGGCTAAGCGCCATATGCCTGATAAGAGCAAAACTCCTCTGCAAGCAAGCTTGCTCCGGATTTTTGTTCTTATCAGTCGCATGGCTGAATAGTTACCAAAAAATTAATGAAATTTTTATTTTCTATTGATTTCAATAAAATACAGGCATATAATAAATTTGCATCGAGTAACAGAAGGGAAAGAACCTGCACAGACAGGGCCTTCTTATTTTTTTGCTTAGAATTTAATTTTGCATAGTAAAGTGTTAAAAAGTCTTGTTTATTCAAGAGAGGGTGGAAAGAAAGTATGGGAAAGAAACAGAATGTGGACAGGAGCCAATACCTGTTTGACAATCACGCGTTGTTTGCTTTGATATTGCCTCTGGTAATTGAGCAGATGCTGGCGGTCTTGGTGGGGATGGCAGACTCCATCATGATTGCCAATGTGGGTGAATCAGCGGTGTCGGGTGTCTCGCTGGTTGACAGCGTAATGCTTTTGCTGATCAATGCGTTTTCCGCGCTGGCCACGGGAGGAGCGGTGGTTACAGGTCAATATTTGGGACAAAGAAATACTCAAAAAGCCCAGGAGGCAGCTCAGCAGCTCATCTGGTTTTTGGCTTTTTTGGCGATTGGCGTTATGGCGCTGATGTATTTGGCAAAAGGATTTATTCTGCATACAGTATTCGGTCAGATTACGGCTGAAGTTCGCAGCTATGCAGAAGTATATCTGCTGATTGTGGCGGCATCCATCCCGTTTGTGGCCTTGTATAATGCAGGTGCGGCAATTTTCCGTGTCATGGGTAACTCCAAGGTTTCCATGCAGGTATCCATAGTGATGAATATTATCAATGTGGTGGGAAATGCAATTTTAATTTATGGGTTTCATCGCGGCTCAGAAGGTGTGGCAATTCCGACTCTGGTATCTAGGATGGTCGCAGCGATAATGATACTCTGGCTGCTTGGAAATAAGGACCTGACAGTCTCCGTTCCAAGGACAATCCATTATCATTTTGATAAGAATCTGATTAAGAAAATTTTGTACATAGGTATTCCCAATGGCTTGGAAAATAGTATGTTTCAGCTTGGAAAAATTATGGTGCTTAGCTTAGTGGCGACGTTTGGAACTTATGCGATTGCAGCGAATGCCGTCAGCAACGTTGTAGCATCTGTACAAATCCTGCCGGGTATGGCAATGTCTTTGGCCATCACAACAGTGATTTCCAGATGTATTGGGGCAAATGCCTACGACCAGGCACAGTATTATACCAAAAAGCTGCATATGATATCTTATTTGTGTATGTGGGTTTTGATTGGTATCACTGTGCTGGCTCTTCCGTTGATTCTTAAAGTTTACAACCTTTCAGACATTACTGCCAGTGAGACCAGACGGATTTTACTATTTCATGGAGTAAGCGCTAGTTTGATCTGGCCGGTTGCGTTTAATCTGCCTTCTGTATTTCGAGCGGCTGGCGATGTGAAGTTCAGCATGGTGACTTCGATCATCTCCATGTGGATTTGTCGAATCGTGTTTAGTTATATTTTGGGCAAATATATGGGATTCGGGGTGTTTGGCGTCTGGATGGCGATGATCTTGGATTGGATTGTGAGAGCTATTTGCTTTATTATTCGTTACCGTAGCGGAAAATGGAAGGGCAAGTCTTTGGTCTGAAAAGATGAAGGCAGGATGATACTTTGTAATAAAAATAACTTGTCATTCCAGAAAGGCTAATTTATAATAAAAACAGACAATAATCGCGAATTAATAGGAGGAAAACTTGTGAAGAACGAAAAGATTATAGTTCTCGATTTCGGAGGTCAATACAATCAGCTGATCGCAAGACGCGTCAGAGAGTGCAACGTTTACTGTGAAATTTACTCCTACAAAACTGATCTCGAAAAAATCAAAGAAATGCAGCCTAAGGGAATCATCTTTACTGGCGGACCTAATAGCGCTTATGAAGCAGATTCTCCTTCCTATACAAGAGAAATTTTCAATTTGGGAGTTCCGATTTTGGGCATCTGTTATGGAGCTCAGCTGATGATGCATTTGCTTGGCGGCAAAGTAGAGAAGGCGCCGGTGCGGGAGTACGGCAAAATTGAAGTGACCGTTGACCGCAGTTCCAAATTGTTTGAAAATGTTTCAGAAAAGACGATCTGCTGGATGAGTCATAATGACTATATTTCTCAGGCGGCGCCTGGTTTTGCAGTCAGCGCCCATACAGCAGACTGTCCAGTAGCGGCAGTGGAGGACGTGGAGAAAAGGCTCTATGCAATCCAGTTCCATCCAGAGGTACTGCATACGCAGGAAGGTACTAAGATGCTTTCAAACTTTGTATACAATGTATGCGAGTGTAGAGGAGATTGGAAGATGGATTCTTTTGTGGAGGAATCCATCAAAGCAATCCGAGAGAAAGTGGGCAGCGGCAAAGTGCTGTGTGCGTTGTCTGGCGGTGTGGATTCCTCTGTGGCGGCAGTGATGATGTCAAAGGCAGTGGGAGATCAGTTGACCTGTGTCTTTGTAGACCACGGTCTTCTGAGAAAGAATGAGGGCGATGAGGTTGAGGCAGTATTCGGACCGCAGGGCCCGTATAAGCTGAACTTCATCCGCGTGAACGCCCAGCAGCGTTTTTACGACAAGCTGAAAGGTGTGGAAGAGCCTGAGAAAAAGCGTAAAATCATCGGTGAGGAGTTCATCCGTGTCTTTGAGGAAGAAGCGAAAAAGATCGGTGCTGTGGATTATCTGGTACAGGGAACGATCTACCCGGATGTGGTGGAGAGCGGCTTGGGCGGTGAGTCTGCTGTGATTAAGTCTCACCACAATGTCGGTGGTTTGCCGGAGTGTGTGGACTTCAAGGAGATCATCGAACCGCTGAGAGATTTGTTTAAAGATGAAGTGCGGAAAGCAGGGCTAGAGTTGGGTATTCCGGATTATCTGGTATTTCGTCAGCCGTTCCCTGGTCCGGGCCTGGGAATTCGAATTATTGGAGAGGTCACGGCAGAAAAGGTACAGATGGTACAGGATGCCGATGCAATTTGGCGTGAGGAGATCGCCAAAGCTGGCTGGGACAAGAAAGTGAATCAGTATTTTGCAGCTTTGACAAACATGAGATCGGTGGGAGTCATGGGCGATGAGAGAACCTATGACTACGCGATTGCGTTACGCGCGGTGACTACGACGGACTTCATGACTGCCGAGAGTGCGGAGATTCCCTGGGAGGTTATTGGGAAGACGACCAGCAGGATTGTCAATGAGGTGAAACACGTGAACCGAGTGATGTATGACTGCACGGGGAAACCTCCGGCGACGATTGAGTTCGAATAAATGAAAAAGAGCCGAGAAACCTTGAATTTACAAGGAAAATCGGCTCTTTCTTTATGCTTGTGGTACTAAAACGGTACTATTTTAATTTTTGGAGCTTTTCAGCTACTTCATCCCGCTTGTGGGGAAACAGGTGTGAATAGGTGTTGAGCGTGGTTTCTACTTTCTCATGCCCCAGGCGGTCAGCAACAGCCAGAGGAGAGAAACCCATCTCGATTAAAAGGCTGGCATGGCTATGGCGTATATCGTGCAGCCGGATTCGCTTTACTTCCCCGTCTTTGGTTCCCCTCATTATTTCATGTTCAAAAAAGTGTTTCGTGCAAGGAAAAATGCGGTCATGCTTGTGAAGCCCGTAGAGCCGTTCTGTATAGCTTTTAATCTCGTCCCGTAGAAACTCCGGGATAGATATGATACGGACGCTTTTAGGCGTCTTAGGCGGCGTTACAACGTCTTTCCCATTGATATGCTGGTAGGATTTATTCACATTGATGGTACAGCCATCGAAATCTATATCACCATATTCCAGGGCCAGCAGCTCCCCTATGCGCAAGCCGGTATAATACAAAATGAGGAAGCCGGCTCTTGCGGGCGGTTTGTCTGAAATCTTTTCTAGGAATCGTTTAAATTCGTCTGTAGTCCAAAATTGCATTTCATCAGCGTGACCTTTGCCTATGCTCCCGGCTTTGCGGCATGGGTTTTCTTTTAAATCGTAGTACCGGACAGCGTAATTCATTATAGCGGAAAGCTGGTTGTTGATAGTCCGCAGATAGGTTTCAGAATAGGGCTTGTCTTTTTTATCACGGTAGGCAATCAGTGCATTTTGCCATTTCCGCACATAGGCGGGGGTGATCTGCGACACTGGCAGCTTTCCGAAAAAGGGCAGAAGCTTTGTGTTTATGATATATTGTTTCTGAATAAAGCTATGCTCTCGGAGGCGGTGTTTCATATCCTCGTTGTATATCTTCACAAAGTTTTCAAAGGTCATAGACAGATCGGCCTGTTGGGTTTCCAGAAAATTTCTTTCCCATTCTTTGGCGTCCCTTTGGAGCTTAAAACCTCGCTTCTTTTTCTGTTTTCGGGTTCCCGTGTGGTCCGTGTAGTAGCATTTTACAAAGTATGTTCCGCGTTGTTCGTCTTTAAATACTGGCATAATTTCCTTCCTTTCCTGCTGGGCGGCATGGATGAAGGGAAAGGGTTTGACAATATTTTGTTATTGACATATAATATACTTAACAAGGGAGCCGATAGCTAGCTGAAACCTAGCCACCTCGGCAAATATGTATTACAAAATAGCGCTACACTTTGCGGGTGAGGGCGCTATTTTTTGTGCTTAGAAAGTGTTACAACAAGGGTTATAACAGCACAAAGCATGATAACAAACGTGAATAAGTCGCTGTATGTAACCATAAGCACCAGCCCCTTTCTCTTTAGAGTAGGTGGCTACACATCGCCCCATCGGTTCCCCGGGTAAGTATATTATATTGTCAATGTGCGGTGTAAGATCGTGACTTTTACTCAATTTTGAGTATTATTCCTTGTCTTTTCGACCTTAGCTTTGCTACCCAGATATGGGAAGTAAGCGACCTTATTCGTTATCTTTGCGGTATTCGGGAATCTTTATTATGTCGTCTGCATAATCAGACATCTTCTGTATCCCATCGTCATTGAGCTGATCTATTTTTTTATCTAAGGCTTTTCTTTTGCCAGAAATATTGTTTTGAGTGGATTGTTTTTTTTCTTTAATCCATAAGCGCAAACCATCATCAAAAGGAACTAAATTGTCAAAAGGAACATCAAGAGCTTTGGCTATCCGTCTAATGGTTTCAAGTTTAGGATAATTTTCACTCTTTTCGTATTGTGCAATAGTTTGTTGGGTTATTCCCCCCATTCTTTCACCAAGTTCACGTTGCGATAATCCCTTTTTTAAGCGTAATTCTTTTACTCTTTCACCAAATGTCATATCCTGTATACCTCCATTGCAATTACTTTATCATATTATGTGCAGAAACACAATAAAAAAACTGTATTTCTGTATTGACACAATAATAATACTGTGATATATTATGAAAAACAGTAAAAATACTGTTGGAAAAGAGGTGAGAAGAATGAGAATCGACCGTATCAAGCTTGTATCGGAACTGACCAGGCAGGACATGACGCAGAAAAGACTTGCAGAACTAAGCGGGGTATCCAGAGTAACGATTAACTACATAAAAGGAGGGAAAAGTTGCTCTGATGAAGTGGGCCAAAAGATTGCCAAAGCTCTTGGCGTGGATGTAACTGAAATCATCGAAACAGAAGAATAGTCTATATGCTGGGCGGCATGGATGAAAAGAAAGGAGCGGTATTATGTATACATATAAGATCATCAAAGAAGATTTTTACACGGGCATCTGTGCAAAGCGTACTAGAACCATCTGCCGGAACCGTCCGCTTGAAGTGGGGGGCTTGTATTCCCATTTAGGGAAAGGCTATCCAGGGACGTACAGAGTACTGGAATTAATTGAAGAAGAATAGAGAGGAGAGAGATTATGACAAAACAGCTTTATAATGCTCATGATGTGATGAATATTCTGTGTGTGAGTGAATCAAAAGCCTACAAAATTATTAAACAGCTGAACAATGAACTGGAACAGGATAATTTTCTTACAGTTCGAGGCAAAGTACCGATAGCCTACCTACAGAAACGTTTCTTTGGGTTGAATGGCGGGGAAGTATATGACGGAAAGGGTGACTGATGCAGTGGCGAGCATGAAAGAATGGGCTTTGCGATATGCTCATTTAGGTCTGGCAGTGTTTCCGGTCAAAGAAAAGGGGAAAGCCCCTGCAACACCACATGGCTGTAAGGATGCCACCACAGACGCTTTGCAAATAGAAACTTGGTGGAACATCAATCCTCAGCACAATATAGGAATTGCTACCGGCAGCAGATCAGGAGGCCTGGTGGTCATTGATCTGGATATTGATGAGGAAAAAGGAAAGAACGGCTATGAAACATTGAAGGAATGGCAGAAGGAACATGGTGATCTGCCGGAAACCTGGATAAGTATCACGGGCAACGGTGGGTATCATTATTTCTATCGAGATACTGCTGCGAACAAAAATAAGGTCGCTTTATATGATGGGGTTGATATTCGTGGGGAGGGCGGCTATATTGTAGCCCCGCCAAGTATTCATCCAAATGGCCATACCTATGAATGGGAGCAGGAGCCGGGGGAGTATGAAATTGCGCAGGTAAATGGTCAGGTCATAAAGTTTCTTCTGGGGCCAGCGCCGGAGAAGAAGCAATACTTCCATCAGGAAGAAATAATTCCAGAAGGGCAGAGGGTTTCTACTCTGATACAGCTGATCGGCAGTCAGCGGTCTAAGGGCCTTGGAGAAGCGGCAATTCGGGCAGCAGTCCAGGCGGAGAATGAAGAAAAATGTATCCCGCCCCTTACAGATCAGGAGCTGGAACGGCAGGTCTTTCCAGCGCTGAAAAGAGGGTGGATGCCAGAGCGGCCATATACCAAAGCATGTGATAAAGGGAAAGTCCGGCAGCAGAAAAATAACAGCCTTGAAATGGTTACGATGGACAGCGCACAGGAAAAAGAGCCTGACTGGCTTATCACAGGCTATATACCACGGTATCAGATCACTTCTCTGGCAGGGGACGGCGGCAGTGGAAAGACAACAGTCTGGTGTGCTCTTGCGGCAGCAGTGAGCAGTGGCAAAAAGTCATTTCTGGAGGACTTTCTTCCTGAAGATTGTGGAGGTGGGAAGCCCCAAAAAGTAATGTTCTTTTCAGCAGAGGATTCCTTTGAGTATACGCTCAAACGCAGGCTTAGAAAGAACGGGGCAATTTTGGAGAATATTCTTTCGATAGATATCGCAGATGAACGATTCCAAGATATTAAGTTTAATAGCCTGTTCTTAGAGCAGCTATTAGAAAAGTACCGCCCAGCTTTATGTATCTTTGACCCTATACAGGCTTTTGTTCCACCTGAGATCAGAATGGGGGATAGGAATGCTATCCGAAATTGTTTGGCCCCGCTGATTGGTTATGGTGAGAAATATGGTACCACCCCCTTAATTATTGTACACGCCAACAAACAGTCAGGCGTCTGGGGCAGAAAGAGGATTGCAGACAGCGCCGACATCTGGGATATCAGCCGGTCCGTGATTATGGCGGGTGAGACCAATGAAACGGGAATCCGCTACCTGTCTCATGAAAAATCCAATTACGGAATGACTGGCAACACAGTCCTGTATGCAATAGAGGATGAGGTTGTGTGCTTGAAAGGATATACCAAGAAGAAGGATAAGGATTTTGTAACAGAGGTAGATTATACTACCAGGCAGGCCCCGCAGAGGGAAGAAGCGAAGGAGTTTATTCTTGACTTCTTGAAAGACGGAGAAAAGGAAGTTTCGGAGTTGGATGCAATGGCAAAAGCACAGAGTATAAGTGCCAATTCTTTAAAAAATGCTAAGGCTGACTTAAAGAAAGAGGGAAAAATCAAATACCGTTCAGAAGGATTTAACCCTAAGAGGTTTTTTGTTGCTCTTATAGCCACTGAAAAAACCAACTAGTACGATAAAAATACAGTATTTATAAGGGTTTATCGTATTAGAGGGGGTGCTCTAGTACGTACAAAACGGATACCGTATTAGAGGGGGTGCTCTAGTACATAGAAGCCGCATAAAATAAGGCTTTTTACTCAACTAGTTGGTTTGGTTACTGTATATAGGGATGGTCAACGAGTAGAAAAGGAGGAGCGAAGAAGTGAAAGAACAGAATAAGACGGGTTGTGAAAATGGATTTCGTGTCATAAAAGAAGCTGGCTGCATAGAGCTTCCAAGAGAGAAAGCCAAAAACCAGGCTAAAATGTTTCAGTTCATAAAGTCAAAGAAAAAGGGGAGGAGAAAATAATGTACCATATATCACAGGAAAAAAAGGATGAGCTGTTTAGAGGCTGGATTGCGCAGCAGAACCATAGGCTTGAAATATTGCATCTCTATGGCTTTGATCGGAGCCAAGGTATTGAGATGCTGAAAGTTTTAATGCTGGACTCTATTGAGGAAATGTTAAGGTACAAGTAAAAAAGCCTCAAAGATGCGCCAACATCTCTGAGGCAGCAGCCGGAGCTACATAAAAAACTTACATAGTCATAGTAGCATGGATTCTGGTAGAAGGGAAGAGAAAAGATGAAAAATATTAAAGAGATCGAGAAGATTTATTTTAATTTTGAGAAATTAGCGGATGATTATAGAGATCTGCCGGAAACACTCGCGGCGCATCGCAAGACAATGGAATTCCTGACCGCGCACAAGATGCCGGAAAAAATAAAGCTGGAAGTAGATGATCTTCTGTGCGACATCGCTCAGGAGGGCGAACGTCAGGGCTTTCTATACGGTTTCCAGTATGCCATAAGGCTGTTGATTGGGGAAGGTGGTACAGAGGCATGAAAAGAAATTTATTTGAATTGGGTGTTGAGCTGATAGGAATATCTAAAGTCATTTCAGGGCTGTCAAATCAATTAGACCCCTGTGAGAGCGATACTCTGACTCCGGAATCATTGAATCAGGCTCTGTTTAGCTTGGCTCATTATATAGACAGGATTGCAGATGATATAATGAATTTTGAAAAATAACTCGCCACCGCGCTCCCGGGGATGCTGCGCCAACAGTCTGAACCGGGACACAAATCCGAAGATGATACTACTGTACAGACCGTGAAAAACCCGACAAAACCCAACAAAAACCTGAAAAAACCTGAAATAAAAAAAGATATGCTAGTACTTTGTTGAGATCGTGAAAAGCTGCGGCGTGCTACCAATACTGCCGCAGCGACTATATCATTGCGAAAGAAGGTGACCGGATGGATGCCAAGATTGAGAGACTGCCCGTGAAGCTGAAAGTATCCTACCAGACGCAGGAAGACCTGGACTTGGTACTTTGCATCCTGGGGGAAAGAGTGAAATCCTGCAAGGTGTCAAAGAACCAGCAGGGGAAATATAAAAAAGCGTATGTGTGGCTAAAAGGGGGTGTATATTAGTCTGAATGACAAGACTTTTCCTGCTGATTTTGCAACAGAGAAAGCAAGGAAAGCCTGAAAAAGCAAGGGAAAACTGTTGCATATCCCCCCCTTGGGAAGTGTATTTTGATAACGGAGAATAAGAGATCACCAAGGCACCCTGTAGCAATATAGGGTGTTTTGGTGTATAATTTTAAATTAATGGGAGGAAGGTGTATGGAAAGAAAAGAATGGGTAGGGAGCTATTATGATGCGATGGGAAATAACTCAGGCTTCTTACGTGAAAGCAGCAAACAAAAATGTATTTTAAACAAAAACGCACCAGAATTTATTTATCAGTATAGAGGATTAGGGATACATGATCTAAAGAATATAGAAGGGAATTATGTGTGGGCCGGAAAAGCATGTAATATGAACGATCCGTATGATTGCTATTATTCTGATTCTATTTTTTCTGATTTGGAGAAATTAGCAAAAGAAAAAAATTCTGCATTCCTAATTGAAATGTGCAGGAAAGAAAAAATGAAATTCAAAGATACTTGTGAGAAAATACGAAATATGATAGTTTTGTCCTGTTTTAGCGAGACTTTTGATTCTATTTTGATGTGGAGTCATTATGCAAATCAGCATAAAGGAATTTGCGTTCAATATAGAAGAAGTGATTTTACAGCTCCTTCTTTATTATGTTCATCAGCTGTATTACGGCCAGTGAGTTACGGCCGAAAGATATCTGTGTTCGATGAAAGTATTCATGAAGTAAATAAAAAAGAGAATTTTAAAATATTAATCAGAAAAGCGGAGGAATGGCAATATGAAGAAGAATGGAGACTTCTTTGCGTTATTCCCGAGGGAGATTTAGATTCAGTCAATAAAAGCGGAGGAATGTTGTTAAAAACGCCTAAGCCATGCAAAATAATTCTGGGAACTAGAGCAGATGATAAATCTAAAGAAGAAGTTAGAAGTTTGTGCGAAAAATTAGGCATAAAGTTAAGTCATATGAAAATGAAGGATGATGAATTCTTTTTAGAAGAAATATATGATATCCAATAAAAAGATATTTAGGAAATTTGGGTGTTGTTAAGCAAAAGTATTACAGGAAGCTTTGAGTAAAATGGCTCAGGTTAAATAAAAGAAGGAATCTCATTTGATCTATAAAGGCATCTGGTGAAAGCTGGGTGCTTTTTCTGTGCAGTAAAGGAGGTGAGCCTGAATGATGAAAAACAGAAGAGATTTGTAGAAGAGTATTTGATTGATCTGAATGCCACTCGGGCTTACCGGGTGGCTTATACGCCTGTTAAGAAAGATGAGACGGCCAGAGCAAACGCCAGCAGATTGCTATCGAATGCTAACGTTGCAACGTATATTTCAGAGCGGATGCAGGAACGCCAGTAGCGTACTGAAGTTACGCAGGATATGGTCATCAGGGAATTGGCGGCTATTGCGCCCTTCTGCTATATTTGATATAATAAAGTCAAATAAAGAAAGTACCCCAGGCGGCGAGCCTGGAAGCCTTAAGGCGTGGGAATGACTGAACGCATTATTGCGTTAAGTTGTTCTTGCGCCTTTTTGCGTGGGCGGATCTAGAAAGGAGGATAGGGCAACAGTGGAACATGGAACAGTGAAGTGGTTTGATCCGGTCAAGGGATATGGATTTATTGCAGGAGACAATGGCAAAGAAACTTTTGTGCATCAATCTGATATCCTGATGAGAGGGTTCCGACATCTGGAGACGGGTGAGCGGGTCAGTTATCGGGTTAAGGCAACGGAAAAAGGCGATAAAGCTATTGATGTAATAAGCGAGTAAGGAGAGAAAAATATGGCATTTTTAGAAGAAGAGAGAGAAGAAATTAAGAAAATGATTAAGGAAGCCCTGGCGGAAGGATTTGAAGCAAGTAAACCGGAGTTTATAGAAGGTGTTAAGACTGCGATCCTTGGCGCCCAGGATGGAAAGCGTCTGACGAAAGAGCAGATCATGGCGGTCAAGAGCCGGTCAGAGCGCCAGAAGCTTATCAATGAGAATATGGATTTATTTTAGTGATGGGAGGGCAGGACGTGAATACAGAATCAAATATTAACATTAACGGGGAAATGATGCGTGTTCGAGCGGAAGAAATGAAGATGTGCGCGGTAACGATTGGTAATACCCAGTATATAGCGCCCCAGGCAGTAGCAAAACTGATTGCCGATCTGGCCGATCAGCTTAGAGTCGAGCAGCAGCGCCGCCGTAAAGACGATGAGGATATTTTAAGGTTTATAAAGAAACATGCCAGCTATATCGCTTACAACCTTGGAGGCGGCGAAAAAGAACGTGTTAGCGGGAACCCGGCTTTTTGCGGGGAGAATCTTTTGAAGTATCCGGTAGACCATCAGGTGCCGCTGCCCGATGGCGTAGAATACGACGATGGGAGAAAAACACAGGACTTTAAGCAGGTTGTCGCAGAAAGGATTTACCTGGCTTTGAGCCGAGTAAGAGATATGCGAGGAAAAATGTTAGAGAAATTGGATGGATCGGAACCATCTGACCCGGCAATGTTTTCGTAATCAGGTGAGTATGGCCCTGGGCTTTTCGGTATGGATTGCCTAGGGCGTTTTTTGGATGAGGTGTTGTAACTTGGATCGCATACATAGGCTATTTGCAAAAGCTTTGCAGTGCAGCAGAGAAGTGAAATTTATAAAACTGTGGGAGCAGGCAGAAAGATTTATGTCGGTGTGGGCCAGAGCCATGAACTACTGCTACCGGAACGGCATAGAAGTGCCAAAGGAGCAGGAAGCAGAAAGGAAAGCGCTGGAAAAAGCTATCCGGGCGTGCGGCATGGAGGAAACGTCAGAAGCGTTTTTACCTGGTATTTTGATGAAGATAATGACTGTCCCTTTATTACGATGGACTATGGAGGAGGTGAACGGTATGCCTACCCGTTTACGGATGAAGACCCCGACGGAAATCAGAAGGACGCTGGCCAGAGTGGCCAATATGGCCCTGAATGGGGAAATTGACAGTAAAACGGCCAATACCATTATATTGGCCTGCAATGCTGTTCTGGGCTCTATACGGACCGATGAGCAGCAGAAGAAGATAGACGAACTGGAGGTGATCCTGAATGATATCACAAAGAAACCATGAGGGGTACCATGATCCGACCGCAGCACAGGCAATTCGGCGGGAACACAGAAGAAAGAAGACCAGCTCAAAAGTGAGCAGGTTGACCTATCGGATCGGAGACTTGCCGGCCTTCCTGTCCGCAAAAAGGATGATGAAAGCGTGCAGAGTATGAGCAATGAGCAGCTTGTAGTCCTGATTCAGGACGGCATAGACGAGGCGGAAAATATGAGTCTGCTCTGGCAGCAGAATGAGGGATTCATTGGAAAGCTGGCGCTGATTTATGCAGGGCAGGCAGAGATGGAAGATCTGAAGCAAGAGGGATATCTGGCACTGTGCGAGGCTGTGAGGGGTTATGATGTCACCAGAGAGGTCCCCTTCCTAAGCTATGCATCGTTTTGGCTCAAGACAAGGATGCGCCGGTATGTTGATCAGAATAAGCCGGTGCGGCTGCCCTCATATCTTGGTGATGAGGTACGGCAGTACCAGAAGACTAAGAGTGACTTTTTGAAAAGATATGGTTATGAAGCCTCTGATCGGGAGTTGTGCGGGCTTTTAGGCGTGAATGAGAAAAAGATCAGGAAGCTGAAACGGGCAGCCAGTATGGGGCAGATACAGAGTCTGAATGAACTGCTGCCAGGTACAGAGGACTTCACGTTGGAAGAAAGCATTGCCTCAGAGGAAGACTTGGAGGAAGAGGCTGCCGCTCGTCTGGATAGGGAGCGGATGAAAGAGGAGCTGTGGAGATCGGTGGATGAGCTGCCGGACAGGCTGCCCGTGGTTGTCCGTATGCGCTATCAGGAGGAAACCACCCTGAATGAGGTGGGGGAACGTCTTGGTGTGAGCCTAAGTCGGGCCGCACAGATGAATAAGCAGGCAATGAGGACCCTGAGGCAGCGGGTACACAGGTATCAATATAAGCAGTACTATGACCAGTATCTAGCAGCGGCGCCTATTCGCCATGTAGGGCTAGAGAGCTTTAAACGGACATGGTACAGTGCTGTGGAAAGAGAGGCTTTGGGATGGAGATGAGAAACCATGAGGGATATCATGACCCAACGGCAGGAAAAGCGATCAGGAGGGCCGATAGAGTAAGGCAGCGGGGCAGGGGTGAACGAAATGGTCACCGCTTAACTTACCAGATCAGAGATGTAAGGGGTTTTTCTGCAGTTGTGGCAGCCTTGAAGCAGATTCCCAAAATGGGAATGTGGCACTAAGATGGTACTAAAAATAGGTACAGACAAGATAATAAACGTAAAATGATATATCATGCTGCGTTAAAAACGTGGGAAATAGCTGATATTATAGAAAACCATACGAGTGGAAATTGAGTTTGAATAACGGACATATTCCGAGGTACTCCAGACTATTCTCACAAGGGCAAAGTTGGGTAGTCTGAAAAAAGAATAGAAACATAAAAAGAACGACCTTAGACAAGGCAGAAAAGCCAGTGTCAGGTCGTTCTTTTTATGTTCAGAAAATCCTCAGAAAAAGTACAAGAAACCTTATAAACAGGGCATTTCAGGGAGATATCAGGGAATAATATCAGAGGTTATCAGCAGGAAATAGTCGGGAAAATAACAGAGAAAAAACAGGGGCGGAAAAGGAAAGAGAGAATACTCGATTTTGCCCTTTGAAGAATAAAGGGAATTGCCCTTTGACAGGACAGAAGCCCGGAAATGCTGATAAAATGGGCATTTCCGGGGTTGTTTTATGTCCTTTGGATCTAAAATGGCTCTAATTTTTTAGGAATATTGAATTACACTTCTTGAATCTCAATAGCGTCAATGATAATAGTTTCTTCTTTCGTAGAGTGGTACTTAGGGTTACTTAACAGTGTATCACGCAAGGATTCTTTTAACTTATCACAACAAGGCTTAAATGATAAATATGTAATACCACCGCCTATTACGCCTCCAACAACGGGAATCGCTTTTTTGAAGAAGCCAGCAAATACCTGTTTTGTCATATTAACACCAAACCATTTTGAAACACTTTTTACAATTGGGTAGATTGTTCCCTTTGTAAGAGCGGCATTCATCAATTTCTTTTCCACGCCTTTTCCTAAGGCGGTTGCCATTGCTTTAAGGGCTGTATTTGTTCCCTGAACACCATACATGACTCCGAGGCAGATAATTAGCAAATTCATAGTTTCGGAATCAAATTTGTACTCCTTTTCGGTTGTGTCGATTTCTGGAAAACCGTATAAGTACATAAGTTTCTGAGCAGCACGAAGCATATAGCCATAGTATTGAACTAAGTCAGCGGGGATAGTGGCAACCATTGCAACACCGCCGGGTACTCCCAGTGCAGCGGAAATTCCAGAAACGCAGTTTCGCTCAAATTTTATTACTTCATCTGCGATTTTGTCAATTTCACAAGCCGGTATCTGAGTGTAAGCTGGATTATGTGTAATAGCCGATTCAATCACGTCTGGAGGATAATTTTTCATTAGTTCTCGCTGCAAAAAATCTGCTCGGTTGACTTTAATTCCGGGAGTTTGTAAGCCGATAATAATGAAATCCTCAATACCAATTTCTCCATTTCCATTTGTGTCAATCGTTTTCAGAATAGAATCTTTAGATTTTGTAAGAGCTGTTTTAGCTTTTTCGGTTGTAGAAGAAGCCGCTGTTCCTACATTTTTGACTGCTTGATTTAAGGCTTCTTTAAAGTTTTTTGTGTCTATTGAATTATGTTCTATGTTCTTTTTCATCCCTCATTCCCCTTTCCAGAACAGTACATGTAATTTTAGTGAATAGTGTCTTATTCGGAATATACTTTGACTGATATTCCAGAAGTTCCTTTTTTTACAACTCTGTTTGTATCAACTAAATGCTGTTTGATTTGTTCGCACGTTTCGTTTATCTGCTCTAACTCATGCTGAAAAGCCTCTTCACTTGGAAAAGCATCTTTGGAAGCAATCAGATTTTGCTGTTATTTTTTTGCTTTAGCGAATTTGGCAAGCCGGTTGTTGATTTCCGGGTGTTTGAAGCGAATACAGATTGTATCAGGAAGCAGATTCCCGTCTGTATCCTTTTCTCCGTCAATTTCCATATCTATTTGTTCGTCCATTTTGAAAAGTAAGGTAAGGACATCAGAGGCTGTTTCTATATCAAAGTCTGTAAGAACGTTAATACTCACACCCAAAGCATTGGCAATTTTCAAAAGCTGATCGGGTTTTGGGTTCTGGCTTCCTAATTCATATTTAAGGATGGTTGTGCCGCCTATGCCAGCCAATTCTCCTAACATATTTTGTGAAATTCCCCGGATAGTTCGGAATGTCTTTATTTTTTCACCTACAGTCATGGGATAACTCCTTACAATTGAAAACATAAAATAATAGGGACATTTATATTCTAACATATCATAAGTAAATAAGAAAATAAATCTTGAATAATATGTTTGGAAGGCACAAAAGTACCTATAAGGAAAAGGAGGACAATGTATGGAGAAATCAAAGAAGATGTATGTGACAGCAGAAGAAGCGGCAGAAATGCTGGGGGTATCAACCGGATATGCCTACAAGATTATCCGAGGGTTGAATGAAGAATTAAAAGTGAAAGGCTATCGAACAATCTGCGGCAAAGTTCCAACAAAATATTTTAAAGAAAAGTTTTACGGCTTGACCGTAACCGTGTAGGAAAGGAGATAGAGTTTATGGCAGCAACAAGAGATGGAAAAATGTGGTGTTGTCAATTTTATTATAAGGACTGGCAAGGTGTGAGCCGCAAGAATAACAAAAGAGGTTTCAAAACAAAATCAGATGCCGAGCAGTGAAAAAGAGATTTTTTGCAACAACAGCAGAAAGATTTGAACATCAATTTTGAGAACTTTGTTCAAATTTATTATGAAGATATGGAACATTGCTTGCGTGAAAATACCATGCGGACAAAGAAATTTATCATTGATTTGAAAATCATTTCTTATTTTAAAAAAAGAATATGAGTGAAATCAAAACTTCGGATGTTCGTGCATGGCAAAATGCGTTGATGAAAAAGGGATATTCACAAACTTATCTGAAAACGGTTAATAATTAACTGGCTGCAATTTTCAATTATGCAGTTCGGTATTATGACTTAAAGTACAATCATTGTAGGAAAGCCGGGAGTATTGGGAAGAGCCATGCCGGAGAAAGAGAGTTTTGGACAAAGCAGGAATTTAAGCAGTTCCTTGCAACCGTTGAGGATAAGCCGGAAACGAAAATGGCATTTTTGCTTCTCTACTGGAAGGCATGAGAATAGGAGAATTACTGGCATTGACGTATAAAGATATTGATTTAGAAAAGCGGACAATTTCAATCAATAAATCATATCAGAGTCTGGATGGGAGGGACATTATTACACCACCTAAGACGCCTAAAAGTAAACGAATTGTGACGATTCCGTCTTTTCTGGCAGAAGAATTGCGGGAGTATATTTCACATTTATATGGAATTATGGCAGATGAAAGAATGTTCCGTTTCACAAAGTCCTATATGGAACATGAAATTATCAGAGGTATTAAGGCTTCTGGTGTAAAAAGGATACGCCTGCATGGCTTACGTCATTCACATGCTTCTCTGCTTGTGGAATTGGGGTTTACACCACTTGCAATTGCAGAAAGGCTGGGACATGAGAAAATCGAAATAACATTAAACACTTACTCTCACTTATATCCAAACAAGCAGGGGGAACTTGCAGATAAGCTGGAAATAGAAAAAACAAGGAGGACGAGAATGAGCGGAGTTCATAAATACCCAACAATCAGCTTTCGTATTTCTCCCAGAGAAAGGGAAGAAATTGAGGTGAAGATTTTAGTAAGCGGAATGTCAAAAAAGGATTATTTTGTACGCTCCTGTATTTATAACAGGGTGTGCGTGGTTGGCAGGAAAGAACTGATTTATCAGCTGGTAGAAGAAGTAAAAATCATGCAGACAAATATCAGAGAAGTAACAGAACAGTTTGAACAGACAGAGGTCCCATTATCCTCAGAGTACTTGCAAGATATGAGAAATGAATGTCTGGATATGCTTAAAGCAATTCTTTGGATGTTAGACGGTGCAAAATATTTATGGCAGGATGGAAATGAAAAAAGCCCCGACAGCGGCAACTGTTAGGGCTGTGATAACCGGAAAACTTCTGTTATCAATATTCGCAAGTTAAGTATAGCAGAGATTGCTTCCACAGACGATGAGAATTTCAAAAAATGGAGGACATTATGGAAGAAACCAGAACAGAATTACAGATGATTAAAATGTCGGAGATACAGTCGCAAGTAGTAACATGGCTGTGGTATCCGTTTATCTCATATGGAAAACTGACGATTGTGCAGGGCGATCCGGGAGATGGAAAGACAACACTGGTATTGAATATAGCGGCAAAGCTGTCAAAGGGCGAGGCTTAGACAGTGATATGGAACTGGAAGAAACAAACAATATCATGCAAAGTAACGAGATTTTTAGTCTTGCGGAGGAACAGGGAATATCCAGACGGACATTGGAAAATGCCAAAAAGAAATTAAATATCAGAGCGAGGCGGATAAATAATAGTTGGTATTGGGAGTTGGATAAATCAAATTAGAATAAAGTAACAACGCAACAATACAAAGTATATGAAATTTGCGAACTTGGTATCTGCAAGGTTGCAAAAAGTATAGACATTGCGTTGTTGCGGTCTTGCAAATTCAGTAGAGGAGGATGTTTATGATAAAGCAACCAGAGTGGAGAGCTCGGAATGTAAATAAATATTTTTATGAAAGTGAAGCCCGGAAAATCGCTGGCCTAAATGAAATCTTCGGAGAGGTAGGATTGACTGCTGATGAAGAAAGAATATTGATAGGGCTTGCTGGATGGGATGAATATACGATAGAAAATGTGCTATCGGCTATCCGAAAAGCTATGGCAGTGGAAGCAAAGCGGCTGGAAGCCTCCGGCAGGACGCAATGGCAGCTTTTGATGGACGGAACGGCTGTCAAAAGTGCTTTTGCACTACTTTCGACGAAAGTAATAAAGCTATGTGCCGTATCCGGCACTGATTACCCCTAAACAGGGAGAAAGGATAAAGCTTGGAGACAACAATTAGCGGTATGAAGGGAAAGGGTTCTATTAATCTCATAATACAAGAGCCTTTAGTGCGAAAAATGTGGATGTGGAACGAAGTATTTACAATGTGCAGTTTTGCCATGCAGAGATTGAAGAAGTTTATCTCGAATTATTTGATGAAGCTTTGGAGCGGTATAATGCGAAGCAGAAACGAAATGACAGGAAGATTGATAATTATTACGAAAAAATCCGGCGGGGCAAGCAGGATAAGCTATTTCATAAAGCAGTTTTTCAAATTGGAAATAGGGATGATATGAATGCAAAAAGTGAGGAGGGGGGACTTGCAAAGGAGATCCTGATTGAATATATGAAAAATTTTCAGAAACGGAATCCATATCTTCATGCATTTTCTGCTCATCTACACATGGATGAGGAAACGCCTCACGTTCATGTAGATTTTGTTCCTGCTGTTTGTAACAGCAAGCGTGGTCTTGATACCCGAGTTTCCTTAGAGGGAGCATTGGGAGAACAGGGCTTTAAGAGCGGTACGAGGGGAGCAACGGAATGGAATCAGTGGATAGAATCAGAAAAGCGGGAGCTTGCCCAGATTATGGGACGGTATGGAATCGAATGGAAGCAGCTTGGAACGCATAATAAACATTTGTCGGTACTTGATTTTGATGATTATATTTATGTTCTTAAATCATTTGTAGATTATATGATTGAACAGTATGAAGGAAACAGGGAGCAAAAGACAATTAATGTAGGTCAGAATATAAGGCATAAGCGTTTGGGTGAGGGAGTGATTACGAAAACTACAGGAGAGGAATTATTTGATCTTGTTACTGTGAAGTTTGCGGATTGTGAAAAAACTGTTTTAAGGAATATTATAGATAAGGGAGGATATGAAGAAAATTTAACTAATGTAAAGAGAAAACTGTCTTCGAATCGAAATCAAGAGATTATAAATCTGATATATGAAAAATTACAATAATATTTTATGACGCTAAAGTTGTCGTATAACAAAAGTAGTTGCATATTTACTTGGCGGTATAATTACATGGTGCTTGCACCATGTAGATAAGGTAAACAAGAGAGAATAACCGTTTTGTCTGGCTCTATTTTGGCTCTAAAAATTTGGACTGGCATAAATATGAGAGTATTTTTTGAAGAATACGGATAATAAAATCACTAAAATTTAGAGAGATACAGCCAGTTCAATCTATCCGCCGAGGAGTTCGAATAATTAGCAAATCCCGAGAACCCTTGAAAATAAAGGGGTCTCGGGATTTTTTTCAATCTGTGATGTTAATGTGATGTCTTTTTGAGATCTGTTTATTGAATAAATAGATTTTCTTTTTCAAATTTTAAATTTAGATATTTATGGATAGCAATTTCTATATCGGTTATATTTTGAATAAGTGCTTTGCCGTTAGAGAAGCCCTCATCAATGCTATTGCTGTAAGCGGGCCAATTGATTTTCTACTCAAAGTATTTATCCTCTGAAAATTTTTCATATTACCGCTGGTGCATTTCTACAAACAGGAATGGCGGCACACGCTAAAACAAATATATACCGTTTGTCCGACTGGTACCCGTCCTATTGAGAATCAAATGCTCAGGACGGCACTGATAGTGTTGTGTATGCGTTTATTATAGTATATCAATGTTTGCCCTCCTGCCATAGCATAATCCATTCTTCTTCGTTTCCCCGTACAATATCAAAACCGATTTTTCGATACATTTCAACCGCATAATTAGTCTTTTGAACGGAAAGGGAAACACGTTTGTAACCATGTGCTTTCAACAAAGACAACATTTCTTTCATCATATCGGTTCCTATCCCTTGTCCTCGATATTCTTTGTATAGGGAAATTGCAAGGGAGGGAGTTTTATCATCAATATGCCCGTAATCGTTCATAATGCGTACCCAGACAGCACCGACGACTTTTTTCTCTACTTCTGCAACTAATGCAAAATCATCTTTTAATTCTCCGAAACGATCAACATAAATCTGCAATTCGGGAGAAGTAATAATATTTCTAGGTGGTGGTTCGATTCCGTCTGGAATAAAAATAGCTTCGTATAGAAAATCATTCAACATTGGATATTCTGATACTGTCATTTTCCGTATAGAATATTCCATAAACTTCTCCTTATAAAATGCCATTCTGTTTTTCATAGTGTAGCATATCTCAAATAGTATGAAAACAAAAAAATATTAGAAATATATAGTTTAGAAGAAAGATAAGCTTAACAAAAAAGAGTAGGTATATTTGAAAATGATTTATATGCTGCGCTCTCAATTGATATAGATAAATATTAGAGTAAGTGGTAAAATCAAGGGGCAAAGATAAAAACGCAACGTAAGAGATAATCTTTTACAGAGCCGGTAGGTAGCCCGGCCGCACCGTTCGGTGTAAGTAACCCTCCCTCCTTAGGGTCGTCCGTTCTTTGTTCATTACAAGCATTTAAGGAGGAATTGTCATGGACAAAGTATCAGGCAGGTTGACAGTATTTTTTGAGGAACCTTTTTGGGTCGGCATTTTTGAATGCACATCGGAGGGAAAGCTCTCTGTATGCAAGGTTACGTTTGGTGCGGAACCGAAAGACTACGAGGTATGTGATTTTGTCTTGAAAAATTATTATCAGTTAAGATTTAGTCCAGCTGTGGCAACTGATGTAAAGGAGGCTGGGCGTAATCCGAAACGGATACAGAGACAAGTACGAAAACAGGTACAGAACATTGGAATAGGTACAAGGTCACAGCAGGCTTTAAAATTGCAGCGGGAGCAGTTAAAAACTAAGCGTAAGACTGTGAGCCGGGAACAACGGGAGGCGGAGAAACAGCGGCAATTTGAATTAAAACAGCAAAAAAGGAAAGAGAAGCATAGGGGCAGGTAACGTCTGTCCTTTGCTTTTATAACAAAAATATACAAAAATAGATAAATATTTTACTTTTATTATGGTTATAGGGTAGTGATAATCAGATGTCATTTGCCAACTTTCGATTGTGTATTTTTGATGAAATCCGTTATCTTAGAGGTAAATGACAGACACAAAAAGTGTTAGAGAAATAGGAGTGAAATCAGACCTTAAAGGAGTCATTCTTTAGGGCCTTTTTTTGTCTGGGAGATGCAGCAGAAGACGTTAGAAACCTTGTAAAGGTGATGAAATGTTAGGACCATAAAAAGCTTTCTGTTTGTGGATTCAATCGTGTCCGGTACCTCTTTCATTCTGTACGTGCCCTTTATTGAATATTACAGTGCGGAAGATCCCTAAATGTCCGGACAGGTGGCTCAAAGAGCCTTGGAATAATCACCTATCATATGTGTATCATGCCGTTCAGGAGAAGAAAGCAGGATGAATATCTTTGAGTATCTTATCGCCGTAAATGACTTCCCGACAGATGTGTACATCCCTATGCTTGCCATTCATAAGGGGGAAACGTATAATTAGTTAATAAAGTCAGAGGAGGATACGGAATGTTAAGAGAAATAGAAACGAGACGGAGCATCAGGAAATTTTCAGATCAGGAAATACCAATGGAGGACATCCAGTATATTCTGGAAAGCGGAATCAAAGCACCCTCCGCGAAAAACCGGCAGCCTTGGAAATTCGTAATCGTTATGGGGAAGGAAAAAGAGGGGATGCTGGAAGCGTTTCGCAGAGGGATTGAGAGGGAGGAAAAGCGGGAAGCACTTCTGCCCGAAAGCCAGCAGTTTCTTAGCGGGGCAAAATATACAGCTCAGATTATGGAGCAGGCCCCGGTCAGCGTCTTTGTGCTGAATTCTCTTGGAAAGGGGCTGTTCTCTTCTATGAATGAGGAGGAGCGGATATTTGAGGTGTGCAATATCCAGTCAGTGAGTGCGGCCATTCAGAATATGCTGCTGGCAGCGGAGCATAAGGGAATCGGCAGTCTTTGGATCTACGATATATTTTTTGCCTATGAAGAGCTTTGCCAGTGGCTTGGCACCGAAGGGGAACTTTTGGCTGCGGTGAGCTTTGGCTACCCCAACGAAGCACCGAAGCCCAGACCGCGAAAAGAGTTGGACAAGGTGGTTGTATGGAAAGATGGGGGCTTAAAGAGGTGAAGCTATGGAATACTTGTTTTATTATCTTTTGGCAGTAAACATCATCGCCTGCTTCTTCTACGGCATGGATAAGTGGAAAGCCAGGCACGGAGCCTGGCGTATTCCGGAGCGAGTTCTGCTCCTTCTGGCTTTTGTGGGAGGTTCCCTGGGGGCTTTGCTTGGTATGCGGATATTTCATCACAAAACCAGAAAGTCCAAATTTGCCATAGGTGTACCGGCATTGCTGGCTGTACAGTGTATAGTACTGATTTATATTTTTATCAATTAGATGCGCCCTTCAAAATTGATGGGAGAGAGTTTAGGTGGGCTTGTCTACTTTGTTTTCCGTATGCCAGACAGCAAGACCTGTCACTGCATAAAGAACTGAAAACATAGGTACTAGGTAACAGAGGAAAGCATATGGGATATATGACATATCTGCATCTAGGGTACTGCTGATAAAGGCAAAGGCCGCTGACCAGGGGATCAAGGGCACGCCGATTGTAGAGGCGTCCTCTAGGGACCGAGATAGAACCCACCTGCTGATATGCAATCTGTCATACAGAGGAGTAAGTGCAATTCCAGGGATGACGATTCCAAGCATTTGGTTGCCGGTAATACAGACCATCAAATAACAAAAAGCAAGGGTAGATAATACCAAGCTGGTGCCAGAATGAATCAGACGAAGTAAAGTGTCCTTAAAGACATCGAGAATCCTGCACGCCTGCAGTGCGCCGCCCATGGCAGCGGAGAAATACACAATAGAAATACTGCTCACACTTGCTGCTATGCCACCTCTTGACAGAATTTCATCTACAAGGAAATAGCCAGAGTGGGACAAATAGCCGGATACGACGCAGCTTTCGAACAAAGAGAAAGGGACATCCTGGATGACGACGGCGAAAAGTATACTTACAATGAGAGTTACACTCATGGCGATCATAACGTGAAGTTTTAAAAAGGACAGAATCAACAGCAGCAGTAAAGGAATGATACAAATGATTTGAATATCAAATGATTTTGAAAGAACCGTCATAATTCGATTGACAGTAGCGGAGCTATAGGTACTATCAGTGTGTTGGATTCCAAGAAAAGTGTATAAAATCAGGCTTAAAATGGCTGCCGGAAGGGTGGTGTAAAGCATGGAATGTACATGGGAGTAAAGGGGAGTGCCGGTGGTGGCGGCTGCCAGATTTGTTGTATCTGACATAGGGGACATCTTGTCACCAAAAAAAGCTCCGGAGACGATTGCTCCAACGATCAGAGGAGCAGGGACACCGATGCTGATGCCAACGCCGTACAGAGCCACGCCCATGGTGGCAATGCTTCCAAAAGAAGTGCCTGTGAAAAGTGACATGATGACGCATAGAAGAAAAGTGAATGGTACAATAAAGGATGGTGATAGAAAGGCAAGTCCATAGTAAATGAGGGATGGGATAGCACCTCCCACCATCCATATGCCGATGAGTATATTTACCAACAGCAGTACGAAAACAGAAATCGTACAGCGTTGGATTAACAGGGCCATATTTTCGTAAATCAAGTCCATTTTTGTGAAATAAATTATTCAGGCAAGCTCGAAGAATAAGATGACCTTGGAGAGTTGTTTAAGTAAAACGGTTGCTATGTTGCAATATATGAAGAGCAGTAAAAAATACAGAACTGGTAAGCATCAGAATGAAATCTTATGTAAAATTCTGGTGAATCACGACTTATTAACCGACGGTTAAAAAACCTCCCTCGTAATTTAAAAACTGTTCAATCGTCACGCAGGCGTTCCCTTGCTATAATGAAAGCAGCTGAAACAAACACTTTCGCGCATTCTGAGGCTGTTAATAGAAAAGGTTTTTTACCGTATATAACCGTACATGTCTCATAGCAGGAGGGCGGTTTCAGCATACGAAGGCCTTCGGAATAAAAGATAAGGAGAGAACGTTATGCAGATGAAGGATGTGATTCGCAGAAAACGTAGAGAGTGTGGACTGACACAGGAACAGGTTGCCGAACGTCTTGGGGTATCCACGCCGGCGGTCAATAAGTGGGAGAATGGGACGACTTGCCCGGATATATCGCTGCTCGCGCCGTTGGCCCGGCTGTTGAGAACGGATATCAATACGCTTCTGTGTTTTCAAGAGGATTTGACGGAAGAAAATGTGGTGGAATACACCACACAGATCACAAAGGCCGCTCAAAGTGAAGGGATAGAAGAGGCATTTCGTCTAATTCAGGAAAAAGTGAGAGAGTATCCGTGTTGTGCCAGATTATTGTATCAGATGGCGTCCGTGCTAATAGGACTTCCGATCGTACTGCCGTGTACAGAGGAGCAGATACGAAAGAGCAATGCCTATGCGATTGAATTATATGAGCGGGTGGAGACGTGTGACGATCCGATCTATGTGAACCGTGCTCGGTATGTGCTGGCTTCTCGGTGGATTCAGGAAGAGAACTATGAAAAAGCACAGAAAATGATTGACTTGCTGCCGGAATATGATGGCTTGGATAAAAGGCAGCTGCGGATTTCCATGCTCATGAAACAGAAAAAGAGTGAAGAAGCTGCGGAACTGTTGGAGAAGAAGTTAAATTCTTCCATTCAAGAGGTATTTTTACTCTTAAACAGCCTGGCGACAGTGGCTGTTTGGGAGGGAGACAGAGAGCGTGCCGGGAAACTAGCAGAGTATGGTGAGAACGTTATGAGAATCTTTCAGTGGGATTACAGTGCGTATACAGTGGCATTCTCTGTCGCAGTGGAAGAACAGGATGCCGACCGATGCCTGGAAATATTGGAGAAAATGCTGAAAGCATTGGAAAAACCCTATAAGCTGGAAGATTCGATCTTGTTTGCGCATGTGAAGCGAAAGGAGTCAGATGCTGAGCAAAAGGAGGCAGACTCCACAATGATGAGAACACGGATTAAGGATGCCCTGCTCACAGCCATAGAAAAAGATGAGACGTTTGATTTCCTGCGGAAAAGACCAGAATTTTGGAAACTGGCGGAAAAATTCAGAGAAACACCACAGGACCTAAAACAGCCTGGCGGCACAGTGTAGTACAGCTTTTGTGAGCATAGCAACTGCGAGTTGCTTGGTAATCCGTGCTGAAAATGTTATTGTATTTTTGGAGGTGGACGAAATATGAAAACGAAGGAAGTAATCTCTGAGCTCAGAAAAGAATATGGATTGTCTCAAGATGAACTCGCAGAAAAAGTATATGTAACGAGACAAGCGGTATCTCGGTGGGAGACTGGAGAAACGATTCCCAACATAGAGACATTAAAATTGTTGTCAAAACTATTTGATGTTTCTATAAACACACTTTTGGGTTCACCAAGAAAATTGATCTGCCAATGCTGCGGAATGCCCCTTGATGACTCGATTACCAGTAAAGAAGAAAATGGTATGTTTAATGAAGATTACTGTAAGTGGTGTTACCATGAGGGAAAGTTTCGTTATTCCAACAAAGAAGATTTAATTTCTTACTGTTCAGAGCATATGGCTGATGAGAATTGGTCGTCAGAACAAGTGCGGACGTATATGGAAAAATTATTACCGACACTGAAACATTGGAAATAGCTGAAGGAATATGTGACAGTCTTATTTGCTGATACAGCGAATATTTAGCTGGAAATTTATTGTTTTCTTTGAAATAATATATACGAAAAGAGTGTTAAACCATTTTCAAACCATCAAATACGAAAAGAATTGAGGTGATTTCTTAAAAAGAGGATTGCAGTTTGATTCTTTTGCGGATGTGGCTATTTCAGCGGAGAGAATACTACATATAGATATGGAAACTAGTGTGATTAACTGTCGTTGGACCATAGAGTTTGCTATCAAATGGATGTATTCTGTGGATGATGCTCCACTGGTAGGGTTGACAGCGACGCCTAAGGATGAGATTGATAAGAATACCTACAATATTTTTGAGTTGGAAATGGCGTGCCGACCTATGGGTATGAACTGGCACAGGCGGTCAAAGACGGCTATCTGGTAGATTTCCTCTCGGTTGAATCTTCTTTGAAATTTATCGAGCAGAGAATTGTGTATGATGAACTGTCAGAGGGAGACAGGGAAACGTAGGAAGCTACATTAAAAAAGGACGGAAACTTCCGGGAAAAAATAAAATCTTCTGCTTGGATTCCTGGTTTTTTAATGAGGACACCATCAAGAAGGTGTTGTATAATTCTTATGACAGACGGAATTCGGATTAACTACGGTGAAACTTTAGGAAAGGCTAGTATTTTTGCCAAAAATCATGACCATACGGAAAATATTTTAGAGATCTTTGGAAAGGAATATCGCAATCTTCCGGGATATGCGAAAGTCATTGATCATTATATGACCGATGTACAGATTGCCATTGATGAATTTTCCGAATCCAACAAACTCCCGCAGATTGCCATTTCCGTAGGTATGCTGGATACGGGAATTGATGTGCCGGAAGTCTTAAATCTTGTCTTTTTCAAGAAGGTTATGAGCAAGGCAAAATTTTGGCAGATGATTGGACGCGGTACCCACTTGTGCCCTGGTTTGTTGGATGGAGAGGATAAGCAGAAATTCTACATTTTTGATTTCTGCGGCAATTTTGAATTTTCCATATGAATAAAGGAAAGGTGACAGCCAATATGATGGCACTGCAGGGAGCAGTCTTTAATCTGGAATTTCAGATCGCTTACAAACTGCAGGATATGGAACATCAGACGGAACGATTGATTGCCTACCGAAATGCATTGATACAGCATATGAGTGGAAAAGTGCAGGAATTGAATCGGGGAAATTTTGCAGTCCGTCAGCATTTAAAATATGTAGATCTGTATTCGCAACAGTCGAATTATCAGACACTCAGCTATGAGGACACGCTGCTTGTAAGGGAAGAATTGGCACCGCTCATTCTTCCGGATGAGGCAAGTGCGGTCCGGCTTGATACCCTAATGTACGGGATTAAATTGGCATATTTGATTGGAAGGAAATATGGAAAAGACCACAGTGACTTATTGAAAAAGGTAAGTGCTATATCCACAGTGGCAAACATACCAGAGATCATGGTGCAGGTAGACTTACTTTGTGAATCAAATCGTTGAGTACATTGTGCATAACGGCCTGATGAAAGATTTTTCAGTGCTATAGGAGTCCCCATTCACAGACCAAGGCAGTATTGTGGATATTTTCACTGACCTGAATGTTTGGATGGGGATAAGGCGGGTGATTGATGGGATCAATGCCAATGCGATGGCGGCTTAGCCAGAAGAAGGTGGTTTCCTGCCGGAAGTGGATAGAATAATCGGGCAAATAGCAGCAGACGGAGAGTTAAATGAGATGGGGGTGTATAAGTTGAAGGATTTCAAAAAGCTATTGGATACAGAAGAATACAAGTTTCTAAAGGAACATCCCAGGCTGGGAAACAGAATTATGCTTCTGGGAGTGGGCGGAAGTTATGCTTATGGGACGGATTATGAGAACAGTGATATTGATTTTCGGGGAATTACGTTGAATTTACCGTCGGATCTTCTGGGGCTTACTAAGTTTGAACAGTATGAGGACAGAAAAACGGATACGGTGATTTATTCCTTTAACAAGATGATTCGTCTGCTTTTGGAGTGCAATCCCAATACCTGTGAAATTCTGGGACTTGAGAAAGAGGGATATGTGATTCTCTCTGAGTTAGGGCAGGAACTTCTTGACAACCGCTCTTTGTTTTTGACAAAAAGGGCGGCAAAATCTTTCGGAGGATACGCCCAGGCGCAGATTCGCCGTCTTCAAAATGCCATTGCCAGAGATTCTATGCCTCAGGCACAGCGGGAACAACATATTTTAAACTCAGTTCAGAATTCTCTGGAAGAGTTTCACAGGCATTTTGCTTCCTTTGATAAAGGCAGCATCAGGTTGTACATAGATCGGGCAGAAAATCCGCAGTTTGAGACGGAAATTTTCGTGGACGCTAATTACCGACACCTGCCTTTAAGGGACTATGAAAATATGTGGGGTGTCATGCGCAGTGTGGTGAGCAGTTATGATAAGATAGGAAAACGCGGCAAAAAGGATGACAATCACCTGAATAAACACGCCATGCATACGATACGCCTGTTTATGATGGCCATTGATATTCTGGAAAAGGGAGAGATCTGCACCAGGCGGACGAAGGAACAGGGGCTGCTCCTGAAAATAAGAAACGGTGGTTTTCGGAAGGAAGACGGTGGTTTTTTGCCGGAGTATTTTGATATTTTGTCGGATTATGAACAGCGAATGGAGCGGGCGTCGAAAGAAAGTGCGCTTCCGGAGGAACCGGATATGGAAAAGGTGGAAGCTTTTGTAGAATATGTGAACAGAAAGGCATTGGAGGTGTAGGTGAATTGAGAGATGTGGAAAAAGAAATTGAAGAAAAATTAGAAGAGATTGAACAAAAAGAGCAAGTTAGGATTCTTTATGCGGTTGAATCGGGAAGCCGGGCATGGGGCTTTGCTTCGCCAGACAGTGATTATGATGTGAGGTTTGTTTATGTCCGTCCGCAGGAAGCGTATCTGCGCTTGGAAGGAGTCCGGGATGTCATCGAGTGGCAGCTGGATGAGGTATTGGATATCAACGGATGGGATTTGAAGAAAGCTTTGATACAGTTTCAAAGAGGAAATGTCACATTGTTTGAGTGGGCAGCCTCTCCGATTGTATATCGTACTAGTGAAGCGTGGAAAAAGATTTACGAGACGGCGCAGCATTATTTTTCTGTGAAAACAGCGGTACATCAATATTTGGGGACTGCGAAAAACACTTATATGCAGTATCTTCAGGACGACATGGTAAGATATAAAAAGTATTTTTATGCCATCCGCCCTCTCCTGGCAGTCAGATATATAGAGGAAAATCGTTGTCCGGCCCCGATTTTGTTTGAGGAGTTGATGAAACAGGACTTGCCGGAACGGCTGAGAGCGGCGATTGAGAGTGTGCAGAGGGTGAAAATGATTTCCGATGAAAAGAAATATAATCCCCAGAATCCTGAAATTCAAAAATTTATCGCTGAGGAACTTGTGCGGCAGCAGGAGGCTGCTGAGGAACTTCCCAAGGATCGAAATGATGATTGGGAAACGTTGAATCATATCTTTTTAGAGACTCTTAGAGGGTAAATCCAAGAGAAAAAACACTCTGGAAATATTGAAGGAGATCAATATACGAATCAAGACAGCGTCTACAACTTTCCCATCAATTTTACAGCCAGCGCATGGCTACTTGACAAAGGGAAGTGCAGGTATTAGTATAAATGGTATATTGGTGAGAGAGGTGAAAAGATGAGAAGATAATTTACTTTTGATTACATGAATTCGTTGCGGTGAGCGTATCATTACGTGGACCGCTTTATCATGTTGCCAAAAGTGGATTATGTTCTCATAACCTCTCTTTTTTGTGCGCAAAATATAATGATAAGTAGTGTGGATTTTTTACGCTGTGGGTATGGTATGTAAGGAAACTGTTTGGCAACAAATGGTTTCTATTTTTTTTACTGTATAAGCTTCCGGACAGCGGCTGGTAAACTTGCTTGCCGAGACGTACAGACATTGGACGGGGTAACAGGTATGAGCACGCAGGCGTGTACGACGAAGTGCGAATACCTGTCAGGATTGCGGGAGTGCGATGCACGGAGCAATCTGCAGCTTATACTTATTGGAGGTGCCGTTGACAGGCGGCATGAGAATTTACGTGATAAGCCGGATGTGTTTTCCTAAAGGGGAGGAATGAGTATGTCACAAATTAGCGTGAATAACCTTACATTTTGTTACGAAGGAAGTTTTGACAATATATTTGAAAATGTTTCATTTTCCATTGATACGAATTGGAAATTGGGATTTGTAGGCCGCAATGGCAAAGGGAAGACCACCTTTATGCATCTGCTGCTGGGAAAGTACCTGTACAAAGGAGCGATCAGCACAAATATAAAGTTCGATTATTTTCCATATCGGATAGAGGATGAGCAGAGAAGTTTGGCTGCTGTGGAATTTATTGAGGCACTAAAGCCAGGCTGTGAGACCTGGCGGGTAATCTGTGAACTGGATGAATTAGGTGAAGAAGCGGATATTCTTTACCGAGCTTATGAGAGTTTAAGCCCAGGTGAGCAGGCCAAAATTCTTTTAGCTGTTTTGTTTTCAGGTGAAAATGATTTTTTATTAATAGATGAACCGACGAATCATCTGGACCAAAATGCCAGAGAAAGTGTTAAAAAGTATTTGACTTCGAAAAGGGGATTCATTCTCGTGTCCCATGACAGGGACTTATTGGATGCTTGTATCGACCATGTTTTAGTGCTGAACAGGAAAACAATTGAGGTGCAGAGCGGGAATTTTTCTAGCTGGTGGGAAAATAAGCGGCGCAAAGACCAGTTTGCTGTGACAGAAAATGAAAAGCATTTAAGGGAGATAAAGAAATTAAGGCAGGCAGCGAGACGAACTGCAGAGTGGGCAGATAAAAATGAAAGTACAAAAATCGGTTTTGACCCTGTAAAGGAACATGACCGCTTTTTGTGTACAAGGGCTTATATCGGCTCAAAAACTAAAAAGCTGCAAAGCAGAGCAAAACAGACAGAGAAGAGATTGAATCGGGAAATTGAACAGAAAAAAGGCTTGCTGAACGATCTGGAATCTTCTGTGGACTTAAAGCTGGAACCTCTTTTGCACCATAAGAATACGATCGTAAATGCAAAGGCTTACGGCTTGAAATATGTTGGTTCCGAAAAGCCGCTTTTTGAAAACTTGACATTTGAGATCAACAGAGGGGAACGAATTGCTCTCTGCGGGAAAAATGGGTGCGGCAAATCGACACTGCTTCGTATGGTAATGCAGAAAGCAGGGCTGGGAGACACAGATGGTACTATCTGGGAGAGTGGCGTGTGTGAAACTGCAGCAGGACTTGTGATATCTTATGTTCCTCAGAGTACGGAGAACTTAAAGGGGAGTATGATTGCTTTTTGTAGAGAGTATGATCTGAGCCAGAATTTGTTTTTTACGGTGCTGCGGCAGCTTGATTTTGAGAGGGTTCAATTTTTTAAAAACATGGAAGAGCTGTCGGAAGGACAAAAAAAGAAGGTACTGCTTGCAAGGAGTTTGCTTACCCCAGCCCATTTATATATCTGGGACGAGCCTTTGAATTACATGGATGTGTTTTCGAGAATTCAGATTGAAAAGCTGTTGCTAGAATACCGACCGACGATGCTTTTTGTGGAACATGATCTAAAATTTTGTGGGAAAATAGCGACGAAGATCGTTAAGCTGCAGTAGTTGTAGGCGGCTGTGTTCAGTGCACAAACTCTCATGCTGCCTATCGGCGGAACCTTCCAAAAGTATAAGCTGCGGGTTACTTCGCGCATCGCACTCCCGCACTCCTAACAGGCATTCGCGCTCCGGCGCGTACACCGGCGGCTTATACCTGTTGCCTCGTCCAATGTTTGTGCGTCTCGACAGGCGAGCTTACCAGACGCCCAGACGCTGTCCGGGAGCTTATACAGTAAAGTGAACGGTGTCTCTTAAGATTGAGAGGAAGAAGTGAGCTTGCCTGTTTTGGCTTTTGAAAATTTTGTTGTTTTATGTATTTACAAAATGTATTTTATTATATATAATAATTGTATTGAAACAATACAGAAAGTGAGAAGGATATGGATTACTATTCTAAAATTAATTATATGAATCAGTATATGATCTCCAAATCAGATGTGATGGATTCATTAAGAAACTATATAGTACATTGTGAAGAGACACAGGAAGAGGGCTGGTCAGAGAATAAGAGGAAGGTAATTTTAGAGATACTGAAGAAATTTTCCAGGTGTGTAGAAGAGCTGAGGTTCCCTGAGATTGAATCGGTAGATTGGTTTTATCAGTACATGTGGAAAGGGGATGGAATTGTACTTGAGTTACAGCATTGTGATAAGGCGGAATTTGATGAGGAGCAGGGACTTGTCTCCATGGAAAGCTCAAACAGTATGGTTCTCGCGCAAGTGAAATGTGCTTATCTTACGGTGGAGCAGTATGCAGAAAAATATGACGTGACGGTCACTGCGGTCAGACAATGGATTCGCCGGGGAAAATTGCGCAGTGCTGTGAAAATGGGAAGAGACTGGTTGATTCCTGAACTGGCGGACAGGCCTCAGAGGGGATATGAACCGGTGACTTATAGCTGGCAGTATCTTTCGGATGCTTTGTTGGAGGAATATCCATTTTTAGATCAGTGCTGCGAGCTTCACATTATGCGGAGTGAGAGAGAAAGAGCAATGTTCCAGGCGGTGCTGTTGAACAAATATGGAAAAGTGTATGAAAAATTGCGGATGGGGATAAAAGAAAGAGAGAAACTAGAACTGGCATTGATATCCCAGCCGGAAGTAGAGGCGGAGGAATGGCAGCAGAGTTTAATGTTTGTGCCCAATAAGGAAAAAATATATTATCTAAAAGGAGGAAAAATTATGCTGGAAGAAGAAGTTAGGAAATATGAAGACACAATAAAAATGATGAGAGAGAATAATTTGGAAATTCACACGTCTAATGATCTTTATGATGAAGACGGGATGTATATATGGGGATTTTCAGCATCGATGTCCAGTGTAGATTACGATGAGGAAGGAAATGAGACAGGAGAGGCAGAGGCCGTGAGGCTAGATGGCGGAATTGTGATACCTTCGGAGTCGGAATTTATGATGGAAATGGAAGAAAACGGCTACACGTCTGCAGCGGAATTATGTGACAGTATGTCTGGGGATATGATCAGTACTTATATAACTGTGGCAAATATGAGGGAGGGGATAAAACCAGAAATTTTAAAAGAATTGGATCTTCCAGAAGAAGCAGCTTATGAGTCATCAATCTTATATATTCAAAATATTGAGGCAGAGCATTTGGAAAATCTTAAAATGTTCCTGAAAGCCTTTGACTTTGTGAAGGAAGGGATTCCAGCGTCAAACTGCAGTCTGGCAGTCTGCCTTATGAGCTGGGAGCAAGAGAGCGAAAAGGCTAAAATCTTTCTGGAATGCGGATGGAGAATACGAAGTATAGACCAAAGTGCAGTACTTGTGTACAGACGGCTCTGAAAGAAATCTGTTGGGAGGAGATAATGTATGATGATTCAGAAATATTTGGATAGTTTGCTGAATGAAGGATTAGAAGAGGTGAGGTTTCGATTTCGCCAAAGGATTGCAGAGGATATAAAAAATAGGTTGTGCAGTCTGCTGGCCAGATGGGAGGAAGAAGAGTACAGGGAGACGATTTTGTTTACAACGAAGGAGGAAGCACTGTTTTATGAGCCTTATGCGGAAAAAGGAATCAGAGAATTGGTGGTTGCAGGAATTAGAAACAGTATGCTGGAAGTTGCAGCCAGTGTGAACTGTAAGGATTTTAAGATGCCAGAGCCGCTGTCGGATAAAAAGATAAGAGAATTGACAGCAGAGGCCATCAGATACTTTTCTGACTGTGAACTGCGTGCACTGATACAGGAGGCACAAAACACGGTATATGAGGATGTCTATGAAGCTGCCAAATGTAAGTATCCGTTGGCTTGGACTGTATTGTCTAAAATTGCCTTGCTAGAGGAAAGTGAGTGGGGATTTGATAAAATTCAAGAAGAGAAAAAAAGGGTTTTGACTGAGGAAGAGATGCGGACAGAGCCAAAGATACAAAAAGTGATATGCGATGGGTTTACACTGGAATTTGATGAATATCTGGAAGAAACGATAAGAGAGGTTGTGGGTGGAAAGCAAGATGCCTTTTATGTGGATTCATTTAAGGCATTGTCGAGAAATATTGAAAAGGTTTTGCATGTAATTCAAATCCTACTGGAAAGTGACAGGGCCTTTGTCACATGTAATTATTACATAAGCAATGGATACCTGGAAAAAAGAAAAAAAATTTTGCGCGCGGCACACAACGAAAAGGAAATGTTCATGAATACCCGAATCACAGGCCGTACTCCAAAGAAAATAAAGGAGTTTTTACAGATATTTGTGTAAATTGAAAACTATGGAAGTCGCTCCCCGCCGGCGAAAAATCTGTGGAATAGAGCAGAGATAGTCTTCGGTGAGGAGGGGCCGAAAGTATTTTTATGTGGATAATCAAAAGTCCGTGATTTCGGACGGTTTGAATTTTACCTGGTCACTGTAGGCTACGTGGATTATTACATAAGCAAAAGTGAATGAATATTATTCATTGACAAAAGCAGTACGTTATGTTATAGTTTTTGTGAGCTCAGAGAGGAGGGATACCTATGTCGCGAATCACTAAGGAACCAGAGGTGCGTCGGCAGGAAATTTTGGACACGGCTATGAAGCTGTTTTATGAGAAGGGGTATGAAAAGACTTCTATCACAGATATTGCAAGGGAAATGGGAGTGGCGCAGGGGCTGTGTTACCGTTACTTTTCGTCGAAAGAAATGATTTTTGACTCGGCTTTGGACCAGTATGCAAAGATGCAGGCTGCTCAGCTGACAAGGGGAATGTTGGAATCAGAATATTCTTTAAAACAGATGATCTGTGAAATGCCTACTTTTCTCGATGTGGAAAAGGACGATAATTTTTATTATAAAGTCTGTCACGGAGAAGAAGGAGCGAAGACACATCAACAGCTGTCGATGAAAATATGCGAAAAGATGCTTCCAGTCATAGAACAACTTTTGGATAGAGCGGTCGAGAAAAAGGAGATTGAACCTATGGACACTCACGTAGCTGCGTCCTTCTGTGTATATGGTCAATTGGGTATATTGTTAGACCAGTCAATAAGCGGCGGGGAGCGAGTTATAAAGATCAAGGAATTTCTGCTTAGAATGCTGAATTTGGCTTAGAGATGTATTCCCCTTTTAAATCGTCACGTGATAAAAATCCCCGTTTAAAACGGGGATAAGTTTAAATCTAATAATGAATGAAATTCATTCATATGGAGGCAATGATAATGAACATGAAAATGGATTTTGTAAATGGAAGTACCCCAAAATGTTTTTGGTTTATGTTTTTGCCGGTTATGGCGGCGTTGTTTTTGAATATGGCTTATAACGTGGTTGACAGCTTATGGATAGGAAATTTGCTGGGAGAAAACGCATACGCGGCGCTGACCAGTTCCACACCGATTATTCTGATATTGAATTCCATAGCAATGGGAGCGACAAATGGAGTGGCAATTTTGGTGTCCCAGGCGATCGGAGCTAAGGATGAGGGGGCTGTGGAGAGAGTGATCTCCACGTCTTTGGTTGTAGCGGTGGTGTTTTCCGTGTCTGTAACCTTGCTCTTGGAGCTGTCGCTGCCTTGGCTGTTACGTGTTTTGAATACACCGGATGAGACCTGGGAGATGGCGAAGGACTATCTGTTTATCTATCTTTTGGGATATGTGACCGTATACTTGTATTGTTACTTTACGGCAGTGCTCCGCAGTTTTGGAAATGCAGTTTTCCAGATGGCGGCAATGCTCGTGTGCACGGTGTTGAATGCAGTTTTAGACCCCATCTTTATAAAGAGCATCGGGTTTAGGGGAGCGGCTATTGCCACTTTGCTGTCGCAAAGTATTTGTCTGCTGTTTATGCTGGTCTATATTGCGCGAAAGAAGGTCTTTCGTTTTCGAGCTGCAAAATTTGAGAAACGTATGGTTGGTGAGATTATCGCCAAAGCAGTTCCTTCCGTTTTTCAGCAGAGCATACCGGCAGTCAGCACCGGTTTTTTGACTTCACTGGTCAGCTGGACCGGTATCACTGCGATTGCAGCTTATGGGATTACCGGAAAATTAGAGATTATACTTTTCTATCCTGCAATGGCCCTGAATATGGTATTGACTAATATTATTGGGCAGTGTGCCGGAGCCAAAAGAAGCGACAGGGAGAAGGATTATCTGAAATATTCTATGAAAATAGGAATTGTCCTTTTGACTGTACTCTCTGCGATCGTTGTGGGATTTTCAAAACCATTGTCTGGATTATTCCTGAAGAATGGAGAAATCGCCGAGATTGTAGCCGGGTATTTTATGATTGTGAGCGTAGGCTATGTCTTAAATACTGTTACGAATTGTTTTCTCGGAACATTGAATGGTTTGGGAAAGCCAATCAAAAGTATGCTGCTGATGGTCTTTTATTATATGATTGTCAGAATGCCTCTTGCGTGGTTTTTTAATTATCTGGGTCTGGGATTGAATGGAATATGGGGCGCGGTGCTGATTAGCCATATAGCTGCAAGTGCGGCGGCAGCTGCTGCCGGAAAAAGAGAAATGTTTCGCCAAATCTCTGTTTTATAAAGGAGGCCGAAGGATTTGTGAATGGACGTATAGTAAACGAAGGGAAGATTCGAAAAGAAGGGTGTAAATTGTCTGTGCAAAAGGGATACCAGCCTGTGGCCATTTTTCAATATTCTGCTGTAAATCCATAAGAAATGTATCTTTTTGACGGGGAGACGTTTCCTTAAATTTGACAAATTACATTCTTTCTGTTATGTTTTTCTTACAAGTATGAAAAGTATGACTAAAATAAAAAGTAGGATTGGAGATGTAATGATGTCGATGAAAAAAGGACAGCACATATTTGGAACGGTTAAAGTGGGAGAAAAAGGACAAATTGTTATTCCCAAAGAAGCACGGCAGATTTTTGACATTAAGGCAGGAGACACCTTATTAGTGTTGGGAGACGAAGCACAAGGAATCGCTATTGTGAAGGCAGACGTTATGAAAGATTTAGCTGTGAAAATATTGAAAGGTCTTGGTAAATTAAGCAACGGCATAGAGGATGAAAAATAACGTAATGCTTATCTTACCGATCGTTTTCATTTTGGATTTACTTATTCCTTTTACCTTAGCTCCTGCATATAAAGGATATAATCATTTGACACAGGTTATGAGTGTTCTTGGAAATAGCAAAGTACCGTTGCACAGTGTGTATAATACATGGTTAGTAGTCTTTGGAATTACGTTAGCAGTAACTAATTTTAAGGTATATGCGATTGTCTCGGAGGGTTCAAGGCTGATTGCAGTAATCCTTTTTGTCATATTGCTGGTTTATGCAATCGGTGGCTGTATCCTTTCAGGCTTATTCTCTGTAGGAGAAGGAAAAAGTCTGAATAGTCTTTCCGAAAAAATACATGGTTATGGTTCTGTTATCGGATTTACGTGCTTGACATTTGCGCCGCTTCTATTGGGGATTTATACGTATAAAAGAAACAATATCAAATTTTCAATTTTCAGCATTGGGTGTTTCATATTAGCACTATTATGTTTTTCGTGCTTTGTTATGGGAGATAAACCTAATTGCAAGAATACATTTTTAGCATTTGAGGGTTTATGGCAAAGATTATCTTTATTATTTATGTACCTCCCCTTGGGGTGTCTGGCGTTATTTGAAAAATGAAAGATGGGAGAAGAATATGACAGATTATAAAAAGTTATCAGAGAATACTTTTAATATGCAGGCCAAAACCTATGATACGGATAAAAATGGAAAACACGCAAGGAATTTATATCAAGACATTATAAATACATTATAAATACATTAGCTGCCTTACGATTTTCCAGTGTACTTGATGTGGGATGCGGTACAGGTGAAATTTTGAGTGCTATCAGAAAACGATATCCCACTGCTTCATTATGCGGGATTGATATTTCACAAGAAATGTTAAAACAGGCGGAAGAAAAAAGGATGGCTAATGTAAAGTTATATCTTGGCGATGCTGAACATTTGCCATTCGAAAATGCAGAATTTGATGTACTGATATGTACGGACAGTTTTCATCATTACCCAGAACCACAGCGAGCGATTGAGGAATTTTATAGAGTATTGCAGAAGGATGGATATTTATTATTGGCTGATTTTGTGAAACCATTTCCTGTTCGTCAGTTAATGAATATATTTCTTCCTTTTAGCAGCGAGGGTGACGTAAAAATATATTCTCGAAGAGAAATAATAAGCTTTTTGAGACAGAATGGGTTTCGGGACATCCAGTATCAAAAAATAAACAAGTCCAGTTATTTAACAGTAGCTAAAAAGTAAAATTCGAGTAAACGTATAAAAAAATATGAAAATTTAAAAATTGGGATAAAATAGTGTAAATATAAGAAAGTTTTGAGGGATAAATTTCATATAGACTGACGAATACTGTGAAATTCCTGAGACAGTAAGAAGGAGTAAAGAAAAATATACGCAGCGGTGAAGGCTCGTAATGGAGAGTGCCCCATTTTTACAAGAATTTTTCATAAGATTTACAAACGGATGATTGCGGTGAGCTTACATTACGTATAAGATCTGGTGTAGAAAGAGGTATCATCGGTTGCAGAAGGGATGATAAGCGGTATTGACTGCTGAAAAAGTCATAAGGTGAACAATGGGAAGAAAGAAAAATAATAAGAAATTAAAGCAGATGAGAGAATGCCATGAGAGTGCGCACATGATGTCCAGATACCAATATGTGATGGACAGTCTGCTGTGTAAGTTAAGGTTGATTGATGCGGACTTAAAGAAAGATTTGAAAAGGCCGGTCGTCCAAAAGATTACAGGCAGAATTAAAACTGTTGAGAGTATACGCAAGAAAATAGAGAAGAAAGGTTTAGAACTGAATGGTAACTGTGTGGTCAATGGTCTAAATGACATCGTAGGGGTTCGCGCAATCTGCTTTTTCAGAGACGATATTTATCGTGTGGCCGATGCTGTTCGTGGACAGAAGGATATTAAGATTTTAAAGGAAAAAGATTATGTGGCGAAGCCGAAACGGTCCGGGTATCAGAGTATTCATTTGATTGTTGAGGTTCCCGTTGCCTATTATGAAACGGTGGAATATGTGCGGGCAGAAATTCAAATCCGGTCGTTTGCGATGGATTATTGGGCGGAACTGGACTATCAGATGTGTTATAAGAAAAATGCAGGGGAGGTCGAGGCCATTCGCAAGGAGATCTGTGGTTATTCAGATGTGATGGCTCAGATGGACAGCAAAATGATTGAGCTTCGAAAGAGAATTGAGCAGGAGACGATGAAAGGATGAAAAACAGGATATTGACGTTTTCAGACGCCAATATCCTGTGAGAAAGCTATCCTAGCTCAATTCCCCAAATTTTACAGTCCCTGGTACCCACGACTGCGCAATTGTTGTAGACTGCTGGGGTGGCTTCAATTACTCCTTCACTCAGGGAAAGAGTACTGTGTAATTGACCCGTGATTCCATCCAGCAGGTATACATTTCCATCGCTGCTGCAATATAGGACTTTTCCAGTACCGTCGGTATTATATACGCATACCGGGGAAGACCAGGCATATCCAGCTTTGTGTTCCCAGGCGATTTCTCCGGAGTCCTTTTTTAAGCAGGCCAGGACGCCGGCTGCATTATTTTCTGTCTTGGAGACAGTGACATAGATATAGTCGGACAGGCTATTAGTTCCAGTCGCGATCGTGGATTGAACACCGCCGGATACCCCTTCTTCCGAATGGCATTCGTATTCCGTCTGCCAGAGGATTTCGCCGGTTTCCGCATCAATTTTCCATATGGGAACAGGAGCTGTACCGCTGCTTCTCCATCCGAGATGGAAGGAGGTGCTGACATACAGATAAAGACGCTCATTTTCCACGGAGAGAACTGGTGTAGAGTTCGAGTCGTCGAGAATGTCCTGTACCCAGACTAGGTGCAGAGTATTCAGATTTAGGCACATAAGGTGTCCGCCGTTATCTGCGATGAACAGATGGCTTTTGTACACGGCGGCGCTGTCTTCCATTCCCAGCCAATAGTTTTGGGTATTGGAACGAGCTCCTGAATAGCGCCATTTTACGGTTCTTCCTGGGGCTATGGACAGGGTACCGGCTGTCTGATTGTAAGCAGTATTCAACTTGATCAAATAGAGGATTCCGTTTTCTCCCGGGTAGATCAAAGTGTCCGTGTCAGCGTCTACCAGAGGGGAGGAGTCAAAAAAGCTAAGACTTCCTCTCTGTGAAAAAGTATCGTTATCTCCAAAGGTATACATAGTACTGCAGTCCAGGAGATTGATGACAAAGACTTTGGCGGTGCCCAGATTGCTGTTATAACCAGCTCCCACATATAAAATGGGATATCCGCGGGGGTCCAATGCGCCGGAGCCTTTGAAGGTATAGCCTAGATTCAGAGATTCACGGGTAGGTTCGCCGGATTCCAGATCAAGGAAGTAAACATAGCCGTCCATACAGGCATAGATGACTTCCACAAGATCATCTTTTTCTTTTGCCCAGTCATACATATTCATATGCTGCTTCATCTCTTTTGGCCATTTGCTCATAAGAGGCTGTCCGGTCCAGCCGCTTCCACTCCAGGAATCAGAACCGGAAGTGAGGGAGCCTGTGTTGTGAGACCATTTACCAGTCAGAGTGTAATTTTTCATCTCGGCAGTACCATAGACGGCATTGTCTCTGAAATTATTGCCACGGAAGGTGACGATTCCTTCCGTTTTTGTATAGTCTTTTCCTAATCCGAAGGTGATTTCTGAGTCAGGGGTGTATTCATCTATATTTTCGAGGACAGTGCCGTCGACCTCTATTTCAGTACTGCTGATCATATTTTCAGGAATCGTTGAAGGGACGCAGTGAGGTTCGAAACGGATTTCTTTTTTGGGCGCCGTCTTAGGGGCTTGTGGTTCTTTGGAAACCGGAGGACTCACAGCGATCTCTGGTATCTCCATTTGAGCGGCGGCTTTTCCGAGTGACTTCCTCGGCTGCTCACGAATGCAGCAAATAGCAATGGCCAAGATACAGAGGATTTCTGCGGCGATCAAAATACTTTTGAGCAGCAGACGTTTTCTGTGATGATTTCTGTGTTTCATGATTTTTCTCCTTCAGTTTCTAGTATTGTTTTATACACTTAAAATGTGTTTATAAGGGGAATCGGCGGGTTGCGTCAGCAACTTTTCATTTCCGCCGCAAACCGTTTTTCGGTGAAATTTCTCATTACGACGTGCATCTCCTTAGCGGAGCGTTTGTGTATAGGAAAAGAACTTTCGCGCTTTAGCACGATAATGTTTTTCTTATAACATAAAAAAACCAAGGAAATAAAATCTCCTTGGTCTGTTACTTTTTAGTCGATATGAATGATTTTGATGATTTTTCTCCCTCGCTCATAATATCATAATTTTTTTTCTTTTTCCAGAGAAAATGCCATCAAAAAATAAAATGGACAGATCTGCGTTACAGTTCAGTTCTTCAATATCCCGCAAGGCGTTTTTGTACATTTTGTATAAAAATCCCGAGGCATACTCGCATCAACCGCTGTTTACAGCAGTTTGTGTGCATCGCGAAGCGTGTTACTGCTCACGAACCACGAGTGAACAGTAACAGAGCTGCCGCTGTCGTTCGCAGTAATCATTCTAATTTCATGTAAAAACACTTGGCAGGATAATACTGTGTGGACAAGAATGATCTTTGTATGCACATTCTTTGCGTAATCTACTCCACTTTGTATGTAAAACTATTGAATTTTATGGATGGACATCTGGTAAAAAAGAATTCACAATATAATTGGATAGTGAAAGGCTCATCTTATAAAAGGGCGAACTATCCCAGAGTGACACCGTACTATATTATGTCTGTCCCAGTCAGGGTAAGAGCGGGGCACAGTGTCTCCCTAAAACCATTTTTTGAAGATGAGAATCTCGCACTATCTTTGGGGATTATGAACACACAAAACTGGATTGATGGAGTCAATCCTTTGTAAATGTGATTACGTCGTTGGGCTCACAGGACAAAATCTCACAGAGCTGTTCTAAAGTGAACATGGTTATGCTCTTATTGTGCTTTAAGTTGTTTATGGTCCTTGGATTAATTTCATATTTGTTAATTAAGGTATAAGTAGTAATACCTTGTTTTTTCATCGTTATCCACAGGGGCTTATAGTTAATCAATATTTTTATCTCCTCTTTTGCCTTGGTGTGTTACTGCTCACTTTGCTCACAGTAACTCTTGGGTTACTACCTTGATTATCATTGGCAAAAATTGGATTGAACATCCTGAAAAATGTATCTATAATGGTTAAAGAATATATTGACAGGGGGAAAACTGAGGTGGAAGGGTATAAAAAACTGACAGAACAACACAAAGAATTAATTGATGAGTTCTTGAAAAGTATCTTTCCAGCGCTGGAACAACAGAGGAATTTTAGGGGACATGAGACGGCAATGACTCAGGAATTTTTTGAAAATTGTATGGAACGGTGTATAGAAAAAGGGGATGAAAGGAGCTTCTTCGGACTGCTCTCGAGTTATCCGGAATTTGCAAAAAAGTATGCGGAAAAAATTGAATCGGAAGTGGTGAAGGTAGAGTTGCCTTTGGAACTGATGGAGCAAGAGGAGGAACAGTATGAAAAGTTGATTATGAAGATTAAGGAGCGAAGCAAAGAAGAGTCTTTTGCTGGGCATCTTTAGAGAAATGTTAACACGATATAATGATATGCCTATCATACCACATATAAAAGTTGGATGCACGGTATTTTAGGTTATAGGTTATTCCGCTAAGGATGCGCGCGCTGAAATAAGTGGGGCTTATTGTGCAGCGATATTGCGGCGGTGCGTAAAGTAGAGCGTGTTCTTAAAGACTTACGGGAAAAACGATACGTCGTGAGATGTTCTTGTGGTAGGCATCAGCCAGCTCTTTGTCTCCGCAGATGACTCCGACTGTATTGTGCACCACTCTGTCTGGAAGACGATGTCTCTGTTCTGAAGTATTTTTGCAAGACGAATTTCTTCTTGGCTAGAAGCCTTTGATGGATTGTTTGTGAAACCCCAGATATATTTACATTTCAGCAGCGGGGTTGTCTCATCGGAGAATATTCCTCCGATTGCATAAGGCACTAAAATCTTACATTCAAGAGATGCCTATAAACTCCCGGTGCGTTCCGTGAGCTGCTCTATCTCGGGCGGGTAAAGTGCGCACTACGCACTGTGCATAAATTATATATAGGATTTTTTTGAAATCGTTAATACTTTCTGTAAAAAGTGGAAGGGATAAAATAAAAACTAGCAAAAACACTAAATAGGGCGGAAAATAATGTGCAATTTAACAGACGGCTGTAAGATTGGTGATAGGTACGATTAATCAGAGAATTGGGGAATGTTTTCATGAATCGGAAAAGGAATTTTATTGAGTGTAACGAAGAAATGTGGTAAACTCTGTAAGCGAAACAGACTTTGACTCAGGTCATTGAAGATGAAAGGTGGTTATCTTATGAGACTTACAATGCTGGGAACGGGAAATGCATTGGTGACAGAATGTTATAATACATGTTTTGTTCTAAATGAGAAAGACAGGTATCTTTTGGTGGACGGAGGGGGCGGAAGCGCGCTTCTAGGACAATTGAAACATTCAGGGATAGACTGGAAGGATATAAAAGAGATTTTTGTAACCCATAAGCACATCGATCATCTGACGGGGATTGTCTGGATGATTCGCATGATTTGTCAGCATATGAAGCAAGGACAGTATGAAGGGGAGGCTACAATCTATGCCCATGAGGAAGTTACACGGATACTCTACGATATTTCCCATATGCTGCTGGGTAAAAAGGAGACGAGCTTTATTGGAGAAAGACTTCATTTGGTGACAGTCTCAGATGGAGAGGAACGCACAATTATGGGACGCAGAATGGTGTTTTTTGATATACAGTCCACAAAAGCAAAGCAATATGGATTCACGATGTATCTCGAAGACGGTGAGAAGCTTACCTGCTGTGGGGATGAACCCTATAATGACTATGAGAGGCAGTATGTGGAGAACAGTAAATGGCTGATGCATGAAGCATTTTGCTTGTATTCTCAGGCAGATATCTTTCATCCTTATGAGAAGCATCATTCCACAGTCAGGGAAGCCTGTCAGCTGGCGGAACAGCTGGGGGTGAAAAATTTGCTTCTCTATCACACGGAAGACAAGAATATAAAAAAACGCAAGGAATTATATGAGGCGGAAGGAAGCCAGTATTTCCGCGGGAAGCTCTATGTCCCGGATGATTTAGAACAAATTGAGATATAGATGCTTTTAGGCTGGGAATCAATGGCAGACGGGCAGCTTATGTAGCGCTCTTGTCAATGTGGGAGATTATTTGTTGTTGAAAAATAAAAAAAATAGAGATAATTTGTTCTAAAAGGTGTATGGGAAACATATACATATAGAGAAATAATCTTTATGCCAAATAGAAAAGTAGCTCCTAAAATAAAAAAGAATTTTAGGGGCTATAATTCTTTTTTGTGTCATAGGAAAGATCTTGTCACGCTGAAGCGTGAAGTCCTTTCCTATGATGTAAACGCTCCGCTGAGGATGCGCACGCCGCAATGAGGAATTTTACCGTTTTGCATCGGTGCGTCCCACTTTGTTGAAAAGATTTTACTCTCCTTATTTGATAAAAGAAAATTTGTGTTTGGAAGGAAATTTTAATATAATAATTTCGAGATGAAGAGTTTTTATCTGGGATGAAGACTCCTGAATAACCAAGAAGTTTGTAGTTATTAGGCTGATTTTGAATTTGTGGAACACTGCATGGAGAGGAGGATATTATGAGAATTTTGATAGCAGAGGATGAAAAAGATTTGAATGTCCTTCTGAAAAAACGTCTGGAAAATCAAAAATACAGCGTGGATGCCTGCTGCGATGGGGAGGAAGCGCTGGACTATCTGGCAGTCACGGAGTATGATGCTGTTGTTTTAGATATCATGATGCCAAAGATCAATGGCCTTCAAGTACTTCAAAAAATAAGAAAAGAGGGGACAAGCACACCGGTACTGTTGTTGACGGCCAAGGACAGCATTGAAGACCGAGTGACAGGGTTGGATTTGGGCGCGGATGATTACCTTGTCAAGCCGTTTGCATTTGAAGAATTACTGGCGCGGATTCGGGTGATGCTGAGAAAGTCAGCGGCGGTGGAGACAAACACGAATGTCGTAAAGATTGCGAACCTCACAGTGGATTTGAATACGCACAGGGTATTCCGGGATGAGACAGAGATTGAACTGTCCAATAAGGAATTTTCGATTCTGAGATATATGTGTATGAATAAAGGGGTTGTGTTATCTAGAGATAAGATAGAGGAACATATCTGGAATTATGACTATGCGGGTGCTTCTAATGTGGTGGATGTGTACATTCGTTACCTGCGCAGGAAGATAGATGATTCCTATGAGCCCAAACTGATTCACACGATTCGAGGAGCTGGGTACGTGTTGAGGGAGAGCAAATGAAAAAACTGCCGTTAAAATGGAAATTAACGATACTGTATACAATTTTTATGATGCTTTTGACCGGAGGTATGATCGGAGTCTTGCTCTCGTTGAGTAACAAGGAGATTTTGACATCTATGGAACGGGCATTGGAGGAGAAGGTTTTCTCAGTTTTTGATGATGTGGAGTGGGAGGATGGAAAGTTGGACATCGACTCTGACATTACAGAAGTGGAAGATGGCATCTATCTGTCCGTGTATGATGGGAGCGGCAATCTGCTGAGTGGACGAATACCATATGAGTTTACGGAAAATGTGGGGCTCTCCCAGGGGCTTCAGCGGCTGACAATCGGGGGAACGAAATGGTACGTGATGGATGCGACTTCGAATATTGAAGGTTACGGATTGATTTTTGTGAGGGGAATTGCTTCTGTGACGAAAGCGGAGAGCAGTCTTCAGATTACTTTGCGTCTGTCTATGATATTGTTTCCCATCATGGTAATTTTGTTGGCATGTCTGGGATATTTTTTTATACACCGGACATTGAAGCCGGTAGCAAAGATCACGGCGACTGCTCGTGAGATCTACGAGAAAGAGGATTTGTCGAAGCGTATTGGATTGGAGTCGGGAAAGGATGAGATTCATGAATTGGCGCAGACCTTTGATCGGATGCTCGAGAAGCTAGAAGCGGCGTTTGAGAAAGAAAAGCAGTTCACTTCGGACGCTTCCCATGAGCTTAGAACTCCGGTCACGGTCATTCTTTCTCAGTGTGAATATTTATTGGAAGATGCGGAGCTCTCGAAAGAGGAGAGGGAATCTGTGGAGGTGATTCGCAGAAAAGCTCAGAATATGGCCAGAATGATTTCTCAGCTTTTGTTTTTATCCCGGGCAGATCAAAATAGGCAGACAATCCATAAAGAGTATCTGGATTTGACATTACTGACAGAGATCGCGGTTGAGGAGCAGCAGGAGTTCGCTCAGGCCAGAGGGATACGAATTGAGACAGAGATTCAAGATGGAATACACGGCATGGCGGATGAGACGCTTTTTATCAGAATCTGGATGAACTTGATTGGGAATGCGATCGTATATGGCCGGGATGGTGGCTGGATAAAAGTAGGACTTTCACAAAGAGGCGAAGTAGTGCGAGGATCTGTGCAGGATAATGGTATCGGAATCGCGGAGAAGCATTTGCCACGTATTTGGGAACGCTTTTATCAGGTGGAGTCCTCGAGAAGCGCCAGGGAAGAGACCAGTTCCGGTTTGGGTCTGCCCATGGTGAAATGGATTGTAGAAGCCCATGGAGGTACAATCACAGCAGAGAGTGAGTATGGAAAGGGCACGAAATTTGTCTTTGAGATTCTTTTGCAGGAAAAAAATTAGAAAAACTATACTTTTTTAATCTTCTTTTAATTTTCATTTTTTATAATAACCTCAACAAAGAAAAAATAAGTCATGGAGGTAAATGATTATGAAAAATAAAGGATTAAAAGTTTTAACAGGAGTTTTAGCGGCAGTTTCTATTTTCACGATGGCAGGTGGTCTGGCAGTAGGTGCAGCTGTGGTAAAAGGAGAGAGAGCAGGATACGAAGCCAATTTTAAAGCGAAGCTTACAGAGGACGAGGTTTTAAAGATTGCCAGAGAGGATGCGGACCTCAAGGAAAAGGAGACCGACAGGTCCAGGGTAAAGCTGGACTATGACGATGGAATTTTAAGCTACGATGTGGAATTCTATTCGGGCAATAAAGAATATGACTATGAGATAGATGCAAACAGCGGCGAGATTTTGAAGGTGGACTATGAGATCGAGAGAGAGTTCCAGGAGCCTTATGGCAGTGCGGAAGCGAAGGTATCAATCGAGGAAGCCACAAAGACGGCACTGGCTCAGGTCTCTGGAGCGACAGAGAAGGAATTGCGCATAAAGGCGGATTATGATGATGGAAGGCTTATCTATGAGGGAGACATTCTACATGACAATGTGGAATATGAATTCGAAATCAGTGCAGAGACAGGGAAAATTTTGAGCTGGGAATCAGAGAAACATTCTTTTTGGGATTAATCGGAAATAAAAAGCAGCATAGATTTTATTGACAGTGTAAACCGATAATTCTATAATAACGGGACGAAAGTAAATCGTCCCGTTTTCTGCTATAGGAAAATCTTTTCCTATAGCAGAAAACGCTCCGCTGCGGATGCGCACGCCGCAATGAGGAATATCACCGCAAAGCGGTGTTGCGGCGGCGCGGAAAGTGGGGCGCGCCCTCAAAAAATGAGTGGGATGTGGGAGCTGAAGTGGGACTGGCTGCGTAGTTTACAGGACATAATAGGAGGCTGACATGAGAGAAGAATTTATTGAAAAAATCTATGCGGGATGGCTGGCGAAAATTGTGGGAATACGCCTTGGAGCGCCCGTGGAGGGATGGACGTATGACAGAATACGGAATATCTTTGGCGAGGTAACAGACTACCTGGTGGATTATCATGAATTTGCTGCGGACGATGACAGCAACGGGCCCATTTTTCTGGTGAGGGCGTTGGAGGACAGCGGGCATATCCTAAATTTGACTGCACAGGACGTAGGGGAAGCGCTGCTCAATTATGCACCTTTCGAGCATGGATTTTTTTGGTGGGGCGGTTATGGGGTCGCGACAGAGCATACGGCCTATTTAAATTTGAAAAATGGAATTCCCGCGCCCAGAAGCGGAAGCATCTCACAGAATGGAGAGATGATGGCTGAACAGATCGGCGGGCAGATCTTTATAGATACCTGGGGCCTGGTCACACCCGGAAATCCTGATCTGGCGGCGCAGTATGCGGCAGCTGCAGCCAGTGTAACTCATGATGGAAATGGTATTTATGGCGGTATTTTTGTGGCGGTTTGCATTAGCTGGGCCTTTGTGGAAGCAGATATGAGAAAGATCATAGAGAAAGGCTTATCTTATATTCCGAAGGATTGCGAGTATGCCAGAGTCGTGAACGCAGTTATGGGCTTTTACGAGGCCAACGGTAATGAAGGGTGGAGAGAGTGTTTTCGGTATGTGAAAGAGAATTTTGGCTATGACAGATATCCGGGCAACTGCCATATCATTCCCAATGCTGCGGTGATGGTCTTGGCTTTGCTGTACGGGGAAGGAGACTTTTCTGACACTTTGAATATCTGTAACATGTGCGGATGGGATACCGACTGCAATGTGGGAAATATTGCGACAATCATGGGTGTGCGCAATGGACTGGGAGGCATCGATTACCGAAAATGGAGAGAACCCATCCATGATTTTTTAGCCTGCTCCAGCGTCGTAGGTTCTCTCAATATCACAGATATTCCCAGTGGTGCGCTCTATTTGGCAAAAATGGCCTATAGAATTGCGGGTGAAGAAATGCCTGCCCCATGGAGAGACATCGCAGAAAACCGACCGGAGAGCTGCCATTTTGAATTTCCGGGTTCTACACACGCGATACGTACGAGAGTGGAAGGTCTGGATGAGAGAGCACAGAAGAATCGGGTGTGCCAGGTGAAAAATACCGAGGAGACGGCCCACACAGGCAGAAGAAGTTTGAAGATTTCCGCAGCTTCCGTGTTGGCAGGTGAGAATGTGTATGTGTACAAAAAGACTTATTACACGCCGGAAGACTTTTATGACAGCAGATATGACCCTAGTTTTTCACCGTTGGTGTATCCAGGACAAACTGTTCGCGGGAACGCCTATCTTCCAGAGTATGGGGAACATGCGCAGGTGAGTCTCTATGCCAGAGACATGCGCACAGGCAGGATTTATCAAGGAGAGAGTGCAAAACTAGAGCCGGGGAATTGGACAGAGCTTTGTTTTCAGATTCCAGCTCTCTCAGGTGCGCTGATTGACGAGGTTGGTTTTTGTTTTCACGTTGAGGGGAATCACAATATAGCCCGCAGCTTTGTGGGGATGATTGACGATTTCTATGTGACAGGTAAGGCGGACTATGAAATCGAGTTTGAAAAAGAACGTGTGGAACTTTGGACAGCGCTGCACAGAGAGATTAGTCAGTTTACGAGATTAAAGGGAATTACCTATTTGGAAAAAGGATGTCTGCATCTGTCTTGTTCAGATTTTGGGGAGACCTACACAGGAGGACATGATTGGAAAAATTATCGGGCAAAATTCAGTGTGACACCGATGGTTGGAGAACATCACGGGGTAAATGTGAGAGTCCAGGGGGCGATACGTTCCTATGCAGTAGGATTACTCCCGGACCACAGAGTCGGAATTCTGAAAAATGAGAACGGATACCGGATACTGGCAGAGACAGATTTCGACTGGCACTGTGGTAAGGAATATGAAATTACGGTTTGTGTGGAAGAAAACCATATATTGGCGGACATAGATGGTGAGGTGACGTTAAAGACTCAGGATGAGAAGAACCCGTACCTCACAGGAGGAATCGGGCTTTCCGTACAAAAAGGAAGCCACATGAGTTGCCGAAAAATCACAGTCTCGTGAGAGGGGGTGCGCAAAGAAAGTCTTTCCCTCAAAATCGAGGGGAAGCGGAAGGGTTTACTTACTTTGCCTGAAAAAGTATCTAAAATGCAGGGGATAGTTTTGAGCATTTTGCTGAAAAGAAGAAAAAGTCTTGCAGTCTGGAATGAGAAAGCTTATAATGACAACGTAGGACAAAGGAGGGGGATTTATGAGAAATGTGAAAATGGCAGACATCGCAGAGGCCTGTGGTGTATCCATTAAATCTGTTTCCCGAGTCTTGAATAATAATCCCAATGTGAGCGACGAAATGCGGGAGAGAGTGATGAGTACGATTAAAGAGCAGGGATACCAGGTCAATATGCTGGCCCGGGGACTAAAAGGCAATCGTACAAACATCATCGTAGTTTTCGCGGAGCGGCATCATGAGGAGCATCTGAGTATTTGGCACGATATGATGCTGAAGCATCTGTTTACCTACGCAAAAAAACGTTCGATGAAAATTGTGCTCTCGCCTTCTAACAGCGGACGTTTTGAGGAAGATGAGACAGACGGATTTTATCTGATCGCCAGCGGTATAGCAGATGGAGCCATTCTTCTGGAGAACATACTACAGGATGCCAGAGTGGATTATTTTGAGAAACATGGAATTCCCTATGTAGTGTTTGGGGAGCCGGAGAATGAGGAGATTCCCTCTGTCAGTCTCGACAATTTCGATGTGGGCTACAAGGGAGGCTGCTATCTAGCCGAGAAGGGATTTCAAAAAATTGCGTTTTTTATCGGCGAGGAAAAATTTCTCTCCACGAAGCACCGTATTGAAGGTTTCGAGTCGGCTATGCAAAAATACGGAAGGCAGTACTGTGTTTTTAAAGGTGTAGACACCGTTAAGAAAGCCTACGAGAAAGCCAAAGAGGTACTCAAAGAAGAGAATGATATTGAAGCGTTTTTTGTGTCCGGTGATGAGAGAGCTCTGGGAGTCTATCGGGGAATATATGAACAGGGGCTGAGGATTCCTGAGGATGTGGCAGTGTTGGGAATAGACAAAATTACCTTGGGTGAGTATTATTATCCGCCGATTTCAACAATAGAACAGGACTTCGAGATTCTGGCAAAGTGCTGTATCGACTATGTGATAGACAAGATAGAGAATGCGGATGTTGAGGACAGCAGGTCTTTAAGATTTCCATGTAAAGTGATCGAAAGAAAGTCCACGTGATGGCTTTCTTTCCTAAGTGATAAGCCCGGTAAGTGGCTGTGGTATCGCAGTGGATAGGGAAGGAAGCCTTATCTATGACATAAACACTTCGCGTGGATCGGGCTGTGTCGGAGTGGAATATGGCGTTTTGAGCCCCGCCGCAGGCGGAGAATCCTGCAAGCAGGATTCTTTTTTACTTCAATAATTGACAACGTTGTCATATAGAGTGAAAAATAGAATAAAAAGAAGGAGGATTTTTCTTCGAATTGACAACGTTGTCAATTCGGTAAAATGAAAGATGAAAAAAGAATTAGCAACTAAAGTCAAAGAAAGATTGAGAGCTATCTACGCGGATTCCCAGAAAGAAGAAAAGGCTTTTCGGCTGTTGAGTGAGAAATTAAGTGTTTACGAGGAAGATTCCAGCGGCGGAGAAGTTTTTTCGGAGAGAGACAGTATTTTGATTACTTATGGGGATACGATCGTGGATGGCGCCGAATGTGGTTTGAGGGTGTTAAGCAAATTCCTGAAGGAGTTTGTGAGAGATTCCATTGGAAATGTGCACTTGCTGCCGATGTATCCGTACACTTCAGATGACGGCTTTTCGGTGACGGATTACAGGCAGATTAATCCGGAACTGGGTTCCTGGGAGGATGTGGAAAATCTATCAGCGGAGTATGGATTGATGTTTGACGCTGTGATTAACCATATATCCAAGAGCAGTGATTGGTTCCAGGGATACTTAAAGGGGGAGAGTCCTTACAGGGACTATTTCATCACCTGTGACCCCAAGGCGGATTACAGTGCAGTGACCAGGCCGAGGGCTCTGCCTCTTCTCACAGAATTTGAGACCAGTGAAGGTGTGAAGCACGTCTGGACGACTTTCAGTGAAGACCAGATTGATCTGAACTATGGATGTCCAGAACTTTTGGCACAGATCGCTGATTTGCTGCTGATGTATGCACAAAAAGGCGCAAGGTACATTAGACTAGACGCAGTTGGGTTCATGTGGAAAGAACTGGGAACGACATGTATGCATCTTCCCCAGACCCATGAGATTATCAAGTTGATAAAAGACATTTTCAGAGTGTACTCACCAAAGACATGGATTATCACAGAGACAAATGTTCCTCACGAAGATAACATCAGTTACTTTGGAACAGATGGGGATGAGGCGGATTTGGTATATCAATTCCCTCTTCCGCCCTTGGTAATGTATTCGTTGATTACAGGGAGCGCAAAGACTTTGTCAGATTGGATGAAGACTCTTCAGCTACCCAGTGATAAAGTAACTTATTTTAATTTTTTGAGTTCCCATGATGGAATTGGAGTAAGACCGGTGGAAGGGCTCCTGAGCAAAGAAGAGCTACAGCTTTTGGTGGATACAGCCTTGAAAAATGGTGGCGAGGTATCCTACAAGGACAACGGAGATGGGACGAGGAGCCCTTACGAGCTTAATATTAATTATCAGGATGCGCTGGCCGGGCCGGATGCCTCAGATCATGAGAGAATCGCCAAATTCTTGGCGGCTGAGACGATTTTGCTGTCTTTGCAGGGGGTGCCTGGAATTTATATACATAGTTTGTTGGGTTCTAGGAATGATTATTATGGGAAGACGACTTCTGGGATTCCCAGGAGAATTAACCGGGAGAAGCTAGAATTTACCTACATCAGAGAGCAGCTCCTTGGCGATTCGAACCGCCGCAAGATTTTTGAGGAGATGATAAGAAGGCTGGAGATTCGAAGAGAGGAGAGTGCTTTCTCGCCGCTGTCCAGTCAGCAGGTTTTCCAGTGGAAGCCAGAAGTTCTGACCTTTGTCCGGGAAAACGGACAGACAGGCTCGAAAGTATTGGTAGCAGTCAATGTGTCAGGTAAGACGCAACAAATTGTGTCTTCTGAGTTAAAGGGAATAGACTTGTTAAGCGAAAATAAGATAGATGGAGTTCTAAACTTGAATCCATGGGAATGTGCGTGGATAAAAACAGCCAGTTTGTAACAGGAAGAGAGAGAAACCTGTTCATAATAAAAAACAAAAAAGGAGAGAAAACCATGAAAAGAAAATTGGTATTTGCGGTACTGATTGCGGCAATGACTACTATGGTGGTATCAGGATGCGGCAAAAAAGAAGAAACAAAGTCTGAAGACGGAAAGGTGCATATTCAATTCATGCATCAGCAGGTGGAGCAGGAACGTCAGGACGCCGTACAGGCAATCATTGACGACTTTGAGGCAAAGAACCCGGATATTGTGGTAGAGTCCATTCCTGTCAATGAGGATGACTATGACTCTAAGATTACAGCCCAGGGTGGCAGCGGGGAGCTGGCGGATATCATTGAATACAGCCAGGACCAGGCGAAGACCAGCGTAGCGAACCAGTTTACGGATGTGGATGCTGTAAAAGAGGTCATCGAGGGCAAAGGCGAGGATGCCTTTTATGAAGGAGCTCTGTCTGTGACCAAGACCGAGGACGGAGAGAGTTATGTAGGCGTGCCGATCAGCAGCTGGGTACAGGGTATTTGGGTGAACAAGGCGATGCTGGATGAGAAAGGATTGGAAGTTCCAAAAACTTGGGATGACGTACTGAATGTGGCAAAGGCTTTCTATGACCCAGATAACAGAATGTATGGAATTGCTCTTCCGACTTCTGACAGCGCGTTCACCGAGCAGGTATTCTCACAGTTTGCACTGTCCAATGGGGCAAATATTTTTGACGGTGACAAAAATGTCACAGTAAATACCCCAGAGATGAAAGAAGCGCTGGAATATTACAAAGAGCTGGCTGCTTATTCTATGCCAGGTTCCACAGAGGTTGCGGATGTCAATGACGCGTTTGTAGGTAAGAATGCTCCGATGGCCATGTACTCCACTTATATTCTTGGAAATGTAGAGGAAGCAGGATTTGCCGAGGATTTGGAACTGGTGCTGCCAAATAAGAAATCGGAGGCCGCTTATGGATGCATCACTGTTCTGGGAATCTCAGCGGGCGCGGATGCAGAGAAGACAGAAGCTGCTAAGAAATTTGTGAGCTTCATGCTGGAGGATGAAAACAATGTAAATTGGCTGAACATGGCTCCTGGTGGAATTCAGCCGGTATTGAAATCTGTGGATGAGATGCCAGAATACACAGATCTGGAAGAAAGACAGGCATTTGTCCATCTGAATGATTCCATTGCCAATGCAGTGGACAATCTTCAATTGTTTGGCGTTGTGGATGGAAAGAACTTCACCGAGATGGGTGATGTGACCAACACCGGCGCGATCAGCAAGATGATTAACAACGTGGTTGTTCAGAACGCGGACGTCGACACAGAACTTGAAACTGCTCAGACTTCAGTAGAAGGATTGCTGAAATAAGAAATAGCCGCGGGGGAGGCCCAGCCTCTTCCGCGGTGTGAAAAGGAAGATGAGGATGAAATCAAAAACAAGGAAATTAGGCGGAAGCAGCACAAAGTTTGCATATGCGCTATTGTCTCCCAGTTTAATTCTGCTGGTCCTTTTGATAGGTTATCCGCTTGTATATAATGTCGTCATCAGTTTTCAGGACGTACCACTGAATCCAAATCTGCCGTCGACATTTGTAGGGGTACAAAATTTTGTGGACGTCTTTACGGACGCTTCGTTTTACCACTCCGTATTGATAACCCTGCTGTTTACAGTGATTGTCACAGTGATTAGTACGGTCTTAGGTCTGCTTTTAGCAGTCTTTTTAAACAGAAAATTTTTCGGTAAAAAAATTGTAAACTCGATTATTATATTGTCCTATGTTGTTCCGGCTGTGTGTTTGATTTTTACATGGCGCTATATGTTCAACAACATCTACGGAATCATGAACTATGTGGTTGTGGATCTTCTGAAGCTTACCGATGAGGCTCCGCTGTGGTTTGACCAGCCGACATTCGCGTTTATTCTGGTTAGTATTTTCGCTATTTGGAAATTCTTCCCGTACGCATATATCTCTTTTAACGCGATTCTCCAGTCTATGGACAACAGCTTATACGAGGCTGCGGACATCGACGGGGCAAGCTCCTGGGAAAAGTTCAAGGCGATCACATACCCTGCGATCAAGCCTACTCTGGTGACGGTTGTAAGCCTTAGGACGATCTGGGTGTTCTACATTTACACCGAGGTGTATCTGCTGACGAAGCAGGTGGATGTTCTGGGCGTATATTTGTACGATATGGCCTTTGCGACACATGATTTTGGAAAAGCAGCGGCAATTTCTATTATATTGTTTGTATTTATCTTTGCGTTGATTATGCTGATAAGAAGGAAGGTGCTGAGGGTTGAAGAGGATTAATAAGAAAAAGACAATAAAAGAAGCCTGGTTCTATCTCCGAGTGATTCTTCTAGTGCTCGTATTATTATTTCCATTTATCATCATGCTCAGCATCTCCCTGAAGGCGACTTCTGAGACAATTGGATATCCGCCGACGATTATACCGCACGAGTGGACGCTAGAGCATTTTGTGGATATATTTAATGCCAATATTTTCCCATTTTTGAAGTACTTTAAGAACAGTTTATATATTGCGCTGACGACTTCTGTGGTCGCGGTACTTTTGGGAATTTTAGGAGGCTATGCCCTGTCCAGACTGAAATTCAAGGGTAAGAGTGGGGTGAGCGAGCTGTTTTTCCTGGTGTATATGTTTTCCGGTATTCTGCTGATTGTACCTTTGTTTAAGATGCTTTCAGCTATTGGACTGAGCAACAGCAGGGAGGCGGTTATCATTTGTATGATTGTCCAAACCCTACCAACGGCCATCTATATGACTCGCAGTTATTTTGACACAATTCCAGCCGAGCTGGAAGAGGCGGGGCGAGTAGACGGACTGAGCAGGATGGGGATTATTTTCCGCATTGTAGTTCCTCTTTCCATCTCAGGAATTATCTCCGTCTTTGTCTATGCGTTTATGATTGCATGGAACGATGTGTTGTTTGCGTCGATTTTCATAGATTCGCCGGATTTGATGACGATTCCGATCGGATTGAACTCACTGTTTAACACGCCGGATTATATCTGGGGACGCATGATGGCTGCATCTTTGGTTACTTCCCTTCCAGTAGTTATCATGTATGGCATTAGCCAGCATCTGATTAGAAGTGGAAGTACTGACGGTGGCGTGAAAGGCTAAAAGATAAAAAGGAGAGATTTTTCATGAAAAAGTTAGTAGCAACAGCCCCAAGAGTCGCAGAATTGAAAGACTATGAGGACAGAGAAATTAAGAGCAACGAGGTAAAAGTCAAAGTAGAATTTGCAGCTCCAAAGCACGGAACGGAGCTGGCGGATTTCAGAGGAACTACACCATTTATCGACGGAAAATTTGATGAGGAGTGGAGAGTATTCGCTCAGAGAGGAGCGGACGAGCCGAGGGGAATTGAGTTCGGTGATCTGCCCCTGGGAAATATGTTTGTGGGGACAATTGTTGAGAAAGGCAGCGATGTGACGGAGTATGAGATTGGAGATCGTGTCTGCTCCTATGGACCGATCAAAGAGACTCAGATTGTCAATGCTGTGGACAATTACAAACTGCGCAAGATGAGCAAGACAGCCTCCGCAAAAAATGCAGTTTGCTATGACCCAGCGCAGTTCGCGCTCAGTGGAATCCGTGACGCCGATGTAAGACCTGGCGATAGGGTTGTTGTGATTGGCCTTGGAGCAATCGGTCTGATTGCGCTTCAGTTTGCGGTGAAAATTGGAGCTACCACGGTGATCGGTATTGACCCGATTGAGAAGAGAAGAACGATTGCTACGAAGACGGGTGCGCATTATGTTCTGGACTCTACAGCTTGTGACGCAGGATTAGAGATTAAACGCCTGACAGATAAGAAGGGGGCAGATGTGATTATAGAGACCAGTGGCAATGTACATGCGCTTCAGTCTGCGTTGAAAGGACTGGCTTATAACGGAACCATCGCCTATGTGGCCTTTGCAAAACCGTTTCCAGAAGGGTTGTGGCTGGGACAGGAGGCGCATTTCAACTATGGAAAAATTATTTTCTCCCGTGCCTGCAGTGAGCCGAATCCGGAGTATCCTCGCTGGGATAGACATCGGATTGAGGATGTCTGCTGGGAACTGCTGATGAACGGATATCTGAACTGTGAAGATATCATCGAACCGGTTGTGCCTTTTGAGAAATGTGCGGAAGGCTTTTGCGAGTATGTGGACAGACACCCGGAGGAGAGCATTAAGATGGGCGTAGATTTTACAGGGAGGGAATGACATGTTATTAGGAACTCAGGATAAAGATTTTTTCCCGGAAGATATACTGGAAAAGTTGGAATTTGTGAAATCCATGGGTTTTCAGAGCTTTGAGATCGACGGAAAACTGCTGGTAGAAAACGTGGACAAGGTAAAAGAGGCTGTCGAAAAGACTGGCGTTCCAGTGTTGACAGCCTGCAATGGATACCGCGGATGGATTGGAGATTTTATCGAGGAAAGACGCTTAAACGGTGTGGAGGATTTGAAAGAGATTCTCAGAGCGGTTAAGAAAGTCGGAGGTACTGGAGTCGTGGTTCCTGCGGCCTGGGGAATGTTTACCTTCCGTCTGCCGCCGATGGTATCTCCAAGAAGCCATGAGGGAGATGTAAAAGCAATCCTGGATTCTCTGACAGAATTGGAAAAAGTAGCGGAAGAGACAGGAACCTATATCTATCTGGAGCCTTTGAACAGATACCAGGATCACATGCTAAATACGCTGGAAGATGCGGTCGGCATCATCGACAAAGGCGGTTTTAAGCGGGTGAAGATTACCGCAGACTTCTATCACATGGCCATTGAGGAGGACGATATCTCTGAATCGCTGAGAAAGTATAAGGATTATATCGGACATATTCACATTGCGGAAAACCATCGTTATCAGCCGGGAACCGGTTCTATCGACTGGGCGAGACACATGAAGACTCTCAAAGAGATCGGATATGAAGGGCCTGTGGTAAATGAGGGCAGAATCCGTGGGGAGGACCCCTTAAAGGTATATCAGGAATCTGTAGATTTTATGAAACAGTTTATGTAAATCGAAAATAAGCGGGATGCGGTGAAAGAGATTTTTTGCAGGAGGTGCAGAGTCCTTTTGCGGCATCCCGCTGTGCTATGACAGAGGAGAAGATTATGGAAAAATTGAAAATGGCCATTATCGGCTCAGGGCAGATTGCACAGGTCACACATATTCCCAACTATCAGTCTATGGAGGAAGTAAAGATAGTGGGAATTAGTGACACGCGCCTGGAGGCGGCCAAGTCTGTGGCGGAAAAATTTCAGATCGAAAATTACTATGACTCTCACAAGAAGATGTTAGAGGAGTGCAGGCCAGACGCAGTGACAGTCTGTGTGCCGAACAAGTTTCATTCTTCTATCACCATGGATGCGCTGGAAGCAGGCTGCCATGTATTCTGTGAGAAACCTCCGGCGATCACTGCACAGGAAGCCAGGAATATGGAAGAAAAGGCGAAAGAGAAAAATCTTTTTCTGTCCTACGGTTTTCATTTTCGTGCCAGTGAACAGGTGGCTTTTTTGAAAAAGGCGATTGAGAGCGGGCAGATGGGAGAGATCTATCATGCGGATGTGCAGTGGCACAGAAGGAGGGGAATACCAGGTTGGGGGAGCTTTACCAATAAGGAAATTCAAGGTGGAGGGCCACTGATTGACATCGGCGCGCATATGCTGGACAGTGCACTTTATTTGATGGGATATCCCAAGGTTTCTTATGTCTGTGCTACCTACAGTGACCGGTTAGGAAAAAGTTCCAAAGCAGGACTGATGGGAAGCTGGGATACGGAGCGTTTTACTGTGGAGGATAGCCTGTTTGGTTTTGTACGGTTTGCAGATGGAACCAGTCTCAACCTACAGACCTCCTTTGCGATAAATAGGGCGGAAAAGGATGTCCGCAGCGTGAAACTCTATGGGTCTTGTCAAGGAGCGGATCTCTTTCCACTGAGAGTGTTTGGTGAGGAGAATGGACAGCTTTATGACAAGGATTACCCGTTTATGGAAATGAGGGACTGGCATTTAGATTTGGACAGAAACTTTGTGAAGGCTTGTCTGGGAGAGGAATCGCTGTTGGTGACTGCCAGGCAGGGGACGTATATTCAAGAACTGATCTGCATGCTGTATCAGTCGGCCGAGAGCGGAGAGCCGGTCATGTCTCGGGAAGGGATTTGACAGTCGCACCGTGAGGCGGGGAAATTAAGTGGTTGAAGCGGCAGGTCCGCTTTGAACGAGGATTGGAGAAAGCTTTATGATTCATTATGAGACAGATAGACAGGAAGGCAGATTGTGGCTAAAGGAGTCTGGTTTTTCACCAGATTTTGAATTGAAGACAGAGTCTGTGTTTGCTCAGTGCAATGGGTATATGGGAGTCCGTGCGGCTCATCCGCTGTCCCTGGTCAATGAAAACAGGGGAATGTTTTTAAGCGGAGCATTTAACAGGGCTTATGAAGACGAGGTCACGGAGCTTGTAAATTGTCCGGATGTCACCTGGATGGGATTGATTGTCAACGGGGAGGAGATCTGTCCGGACCGGACAGAATTGGTTTCATGCGAGAGAAAATTGGATCTTATGACAGGAGAGCTACAGATTAACTATCAGTTTCGGTTAAGCTTAGGAAGACTGATTCAGATCCAGAACCGGCGTTTTGCGTCCAGGGATGACAGACACCTTTTTGTCCAGGACTTTAAAGTCAGCTTTTTGGATGAGAAGGCAGGAGAGATTCGCTTAAAGACGGGAATCAATGGACAGGAAACTAACAGCGGAGTATCTCATTTCAATAAGGTGGACTGTCGTGTGTACGACAGAGAGAGGATGGAAATGAGAGGAGAGCTGAAGGACAATTCTGTCACAGTTCTCACACAGTGTAGTGTGAAGAGCGGAACGTTGAGGACGAAAGACTTTAAGCTGTGTCGAAGGGGAATCTATGAATCTTTGACCGTGGCCGTGGATAGAAAAACAGAAGCAGTGTTTGAAAAAATTACATATATGAACCAGATGGAGGATGAGGAGAAGCAGAAGGAGAGAGAGAATATTCTCGCCAATGCATCAAAATCCGGCTATGACATTCTGTTTCAGAAGCATGAGAGAGTGATGCGGGACTTTTGGAGCCGTTCCGGGTTAAAAATAGAAGGAATCAGTCAGGAGGAAGAAGCAGCGATTCGTTTTGCCCAGTACCACATTCAAGGTATGACACCATGGCACACCGACAAGAGCAGTATTGCGGCAAAAGGACTGACCGGTGAAGGATATAAAGGACATGTATTTTGGGACACTGAGATCTTTCTTTTCCCCTCTTTGCTGTATACCTATCCCGAGACTGCCAGAAATCTTTTGAAATTTCGTTACTTGGGGCTGGAAGGGGCCAGAAAGAAGGCCAGAGACTACGGTTTTGCCGGAGCGATGTTTCCGTGGGAGGCAGCCAAGACCGGAGAAGAAGAGACGCCGCTGTATGCTGCTTTAAACATTTATACGGGTAAGGCCAACAAGGTCTGGTCAGGAATCAAGGAGTATCATGTGACCGCGGATATCGTCTATGCGCTGAATCAGTACTATGAGGCGACAAAGGACCAGGAGTTCATGAATCAATATGGTTATGAGATGGCTTTTGAGGCGGCGCAGTTCTGGGCGACCTGTGCTAGATGGGATGAAAAGAAGGAGAAGTTTGGAATTTATGATGTGATTGGCCCGGACGAGTATACGGAACACATTGACAACAATGCGTATACCAACTATATGGCGGCCTATTGTGTCAAGATAGCATACGCCTATGCTGAGGACTTAAAAAAACAAAATCCAAGGTTGTATATGTCCATGGATAGGAAATTTCAGCTTCAAAGAAGGATGAGAGACTGGGAGAGTTTTTTAAAGAATATCTATCTACCTTCTCCTGGGGAGGATGGAATTATTCCCCAGGATGATACGTTCCTGTCAAAGCCTTGTCTAGAAAATATTGAGAAGTATAAAAAGTCACAGATTAAGCAGGCAGTACTGTTGGATTATTCCAGAGATGAGATCGTCAATATGCAGGTTCTGAAGCAGGCAGATGTGGTGATGCTGCTGAATCTGTTTCCCCATCTTGTCGGAGAAGAGTATGTGAGAAAAAATGTCCTGTTCTATGAGAAGAGGACAATTCATGATTCTTCACTGAGCTACTGTGCCCATGCACAGGCTTGTGCGGTGATCGGGGCAATGGATTTGGCGGAGGAATTTTTTGATAAATGTTTGGTAGTCGATCTGGATGACAATCCATATGACAGTACGGATGGAATTCACTCAGCATCCCTGGGTGGTATCTGGAACTGCCTGATCTTCGGATTTGCGGGAGTACATTATGAAGGAGATGTCTTGTACATACAGCCCCACATTCCGGACAGATGGCAGTCCATGGAGTTCCAACTGACGGTGGCAGGCCAGGACATCCGATTTAAAGTCACAAACAAAACAGTGGAACTGCACACGGAAGAACTTTTGTCTTGCCCGTTGCGTGTGAAGGCAGGAGAGCAGGAGTATCTTTTTAAGGACAGCCTGAAAGCGGTTATCAGTTTAGAAATGGAGAGGCAGAAAGAAGTAGTATGAGAGCAGTAATTTTTGATTTGGACGGAGTGGTCGTCAACACGGCGAAGTATCACTATCTGGGCTGGAAGAAGCTGGCAAAGGAGCTGGGGTTTGATTTTGATATCAGTCATAATGAGAGGTTAAAGGGCGTAAGCCGGATGGAGTCCTTGAACATTGTACTGGAAGTGGGCGGTATCACCGGATATTCTGAAGAAGAGAAGCAAAAGCTGGCGGACCGGAAGAACCGCTATTATCTGGAGATGATTGAATCCATCGACGGGTCGGAGATTTTGCCGGGCATCCCGGAGTTTCTGGAAAAATTAAAGAATAAGGGATATCAGACAGCTCTGGGGTCAGCCAGCAAAAGCGGACGGATGATCTTAGAAAAGCTGGGCTTGGATTCCAAATTCGATGTGATTGTGGATGGAAATCTGGTGGAACGGCCAAAACCGGACCCGGAGGTCTTCGTGAAAGCGGCGCAGCTTTTGGGCGTTCCCTGTGAGGAATGTATTGTGGTGGAAGACGCTCAGGCAGGCGTCCAGGCGGCTCATGCCGGAGGCATGAAGTGTATCGGCATCGGAGATGAGAGGATATTGGGAGAGGCGGAAAAAGTCGTGTCGGATACCGAGGAATTGAACCGGGTGGATTTGGAGAGGTTATAGAAGTAAAAGAAGTGCGGACATTAAGGAATGTTCATGTGAAGAGACGCTGCAGCGGTGAGGCCGCGGCGTCTCTTTGCATGTGCGGGACATGGAATTGTACAGGACAGTAATTCTGGCATGGATATCTACATAATCTTACTTCCGCGATGCTATCCGAAATGTGAGATCAAAGATTATGCCAGGACTCTGGCGAGGATAACTAGCAGATACACATGCAGAGGATAGTACACATAGAAGAAATATTTCAGCTTTTTCCCCCGCGTTCCATTGTACAGGAGCATAAACGGCAGGGAGAGAATCAAAACCATTGATCGTTGAGAATAAACAGGTTTTCATAGGTCATTCCTTCGCTGGCCGCCGAAAGAAGGAAAAGCGCTGAAACCAGTATATAGAAAAGAGATAGTCGTACTTTATGGTTTCGGAAAAAATAAAATCCTATTCCTAATATTACCCAGCAAACAGAACCTTCCACAAAAATAGGCGAGGGAGCCAGAATAAGTAGAAGCTGTAGTATAGATGGCAATGATTGGGAAAGCGAACTGCTCATAATTTCTAGGACAGCTATCCCAGAACATACTGGCATCAAGAGCATTGTCATGGGCAGGAGGGCTTTTTTCCATTTTTTCTGCCGGATACTGGCCGCTAACAATTCAATTCCTCATATGTAGAGACCTGTCACAAACAGAGTCGCAAACATACCGTTGATAACCATGGCTCCCTTGGGATGCGGGAGATAGGTATTTATCAGAAGGTTGCCGATGGACATAAGAACCGAGGCGATATAGAGTCTTTTTAAATACGACAGTCTATTGTGCGTATGGGAAAATCCTTCCGCCATGACGAATAGAAAAAGAGGAGCGGAGATTCGGCCAAGCAGAGTAAAGATGTGAGGGGCGGATAAAAGGGCGTCTCCCAGATAAACATAGATGTGATCCAGAGTCATGAGAAACAGTGCCAGTATTTTCAGGGAGCAGGAAGAGAATCCCCATTTTTTGCCAGCAGTCTGATTCTTTTGCAGTGCAATCGTGTTCATTGAAAAACCTCCAATTTTGATTTGTTTTCACAGCAGACATTATAAAAAAAGCAAGAGAAAGTATCCATCGATTTATCTTACATTTCAAAGAGGTTTCTTACATTTCTGTAAGTCAGAGACTTTCCCCAAAATTAGAAGCACACGGTACTGGGAGGAGTTGAGAAACGATAAGATGGTCTGGCAGCCCTGTTAGCTCTATCCACGGGATTAGGAGTAGCCATCCTGTACAGCAGACATTGGAAGAGGAACCGTTAGAGAAAAGAAAACCACGCAAATGAAAGTAAGACAGCCAGAAGGGGCTGCCCCCTGGCCGGACACAAAAAAGGAACCAAAGAGCATTCGGCCCTGCACATTCATCCCTATTTTTGAGGAGGGTACACGGGCCGCCTCTTCGGCTCCTTTTTGTTTACACGATAAGCCCACAAATGGCTGTCAGGCCTGCGGGAGCAGGTCCTCACTCCGCTGCGGGCTGTGCCAGACGCACGTTGCCGGCACACAGTGCCTTTTACCAGGCAGCGGACACAATCAGAGCTCTTTTATCAAAGCTAAAATGGTGGAGAGCTCTTCCTCCAAAGCCTTGGCAATCTCCTCTGGGGAGAGGCCCTTTTGGAGCTTTTTTGGATTTGATTTTTTAAGAGGAGAAATTTGCCTTCTTCCTGTCCGAGCAGACGTCCCTCTTCCCGGGCTTCTTTTTTATCCAACTCACGTTCTTCCCAAGCCTGCATGAATTTCACCCCGATTTCTTCACTGGACTTGATCTGTGATACCTGCCGCTGAAGTTCCCGGACTTTTGGGCTGTCATAGCCATCTGCGGGAGTTTGGTTCGTGTGCTCGATAAAGGAGAGCAGTTCCACCAGCTCCGGGCTTACGTCCTGAGGATTCTGGCCGCGGGTGTTCAGGAAAATCCGCACGGCGCCGTCTTCCAGGGAAATTTCCGGGTTTTCCTTGCAGCGCATCTCGAAGGTATACTGATACCGCCCTTCCCCAAATAGATCAAAGGGAGCGATGATGATAATGTAGGTGTCGCCCAGCGCGTTGAAGTCCACCTGCCCCGGTTCCAGGAGCTTGCTGTCGATCAGTCCTTGGTAGTAGCGGCTTCTCTTACAAAGATTGAAGGTGTTTTGCTTTTGACTTCCACGTCGTAGACGGTCCCTTCCAGGTCCTGACCCCAGACATCCAGGCGGATATGGCGGTACAAAGGAGAACGTCTCTGTTCCTTTTCGGTTTGGGGAAGGCAGCGGAGCAGGACATCCCGTCCCAGAATAATCTCCAGGATTGTCTCGAGATATTTGGGATTCTCCATAACCTCTGAAAAGAGGAAACGGTCTAACAGAGTCAAGTCTTTTAATTGTTTCAATGGTTTCATAGGATTCTCCTTTCATTATAGAACGAGGGTTTGGGGATGTAAAGGATAAAAGAAGCAGGTTTTGGACCTTTCTTTTATTGAAATAGAATTTTAGAAAAACAGTAAGAAAAATCTGCGGCGGAACCGCCGAATAGAAGTGCCTTTATTTTAACACAGAGAAAACCTGGCTACAAGGAAAAGCTTCTGAAGGAAGACACAGGAAAGAGAGGCACTGCCCAAAGAGTCATAAAATTGAAAGGAAAAGTAATTTAGACACATCTGTTTTTTGAGGACTTCCCGTTATAATGAAAACAATTTAGAAGATGTGAGAGGTGGTCTGAGATGATAAGACATGTGATAAGGGAAGTCAGAGCAGATTTGATAGCATCACCAGTACAGACCGGATTTCAGGACGCTACCAGAAAAGTAGAGACTGTGGGAATGTGTGTTATTCGGGTGAACACAGACCAGGGGCTGACGGGAATCGGTGTCACCTACCATGAAGTAGGGGGTGAGGCAATTAAGGAGATGATTGAAAGGTACTATGGTCCAAAGCTGATTGGTCGGGACCCCTTTGAGACAGAAGAGATCTGGGAAGAGCTGTTTCACTATGCCAGAGGAGTAGGACGAAAGGGGCTGTCCTTTTGCGCGCTGAGTGCCGTGGATATTGCTCTGTGGGATTTAAAAGGAAAAATTATGGATTTACCGCTGTATCGCCTGCTTGGAGGAAATAAAAAGAAAGTGCCGGTTTATGCCAGCGGCGGCTGGACCTCCTATGACGATGATGCCTTGGTGGCAGAGGCCTTGGAGATGGTAAGACGCGGTTATAAGATGATTAAGTTGAAGGTGGGCGTTGAGGGTGGAAGGAATATCCGAAGAGATACCCAAAGGTGCCGGAAGGTTAGAGAGGCGATTGGACCGGATATCGGCTTCATGGTAGATGCCAATAATGCCTTTCACAGTGGGGATGCGGTGCGGCTGGCTAATGAAATTCGAGAGTACGACATTTTGTTTTTTGAGGAACCGGTATTTGCAGATGATATACCGGGGCTGCGCAGGTTCCGCCAGGGAACCGATATTCCGCTGGGAACCGGGGAGCATGAGTACACACGGTATGGAGCGAGAGACCTGATCTTAGGTGAAGCCGTGGATTATCTTCAGATGGATGTGACCAGGTGCGGCGGCATCACGGAGATGCTGAAGGTGATTGCACTGTCACAGGCGTGGAATCTGGCTTTTGCTCCTCATGCGATGGAGCATATTCACATGCATTTGGTGAGCGCTGCTGCCAATGGAGCATTTTTGGAGAGATTGTTTTTGTTTGAGGATATCACGGCCATGGTCTTTAAAGACGCTCCAGTACCGGAAGAAGGGATTTTGACGATACCGGATAAGCCGGGATTGGGCTTGGAACTGAACAGTGAATTTTTGAGATAGAAAGGCGGGACTGAAAGATGAAAATGTTTATTCATGGGGAAGAGAGAGATTCCAGGGACAGTGCAGTGATTGAGGTTGTCAATCCATATAATGGAAAATTGCTGGATACGGTTCCGGCGGCCACACGGGAGGATGTAACCGAGTGTATCACTTGGGCTGTGGAAGGGCAAAAAACCTGGAATCAAAAGAATATCCGGGAAAAATCGGAGGTACTCAAAAAATTTGTCGGTCTCGTCAAAGAGAAGAGAGAGGACTTGGCGAGACTGTTGACCATGGAGACCGGAAAACCCATTGGGGATTCCTACGGAGAGGTAGACGAGCTTTGTTATATTTTCGAAGGGTCGATAGAGGTGATGAAGCATCACTATGGAAAGACTATGCCTAGGGGAACACAGCCAGGCTATGACACGGATTTGCAGGTGACAGTCTATGAGCCCCGGGGAGTGATCGTATGTATCATACCCTTTAATTTCCCTTTGGCTCTGTGGGCTTATAAATCAGGTCCGGCGCTGATGGCAGGAAATTCTATTATCACGAAGCCAGCCAGCGTCAATCCTCTATCTGTCATGACGGTCTGTAAGCTTTTGGCAAAAGCAGGAGTGCCGGCTGATGCATGCCAGTGCGTCACAGGCAGCGGCTCAAAGGTGGGAGACTGGCTGGTGGATGACAGCAGAATTGCTCAGGTGAATATGACAGGCAGTGTCCAGGCAGGACTTAGTATTGCAAAGACGGCTGCCAAATATCTGACGGATTATAAATTTGAACTGGGAGGAAATGACCCATTTATCGTACTGGAAGATGCGGACATGGATTTGGCCGTGCGGGAGGCAGTGGATCGGACCAGGAATGCGGGCCAGTGCTGCAGCGGGTCTAAGAGATTTATCATTCACAATTCCCGCAAGGAGGAGTTCGTGAGAAGACTGATTGATGAGGTTTTAGAGAAGGTGGTGATGGGAGACCCACTGGAAGCTGGCACCACCATGGGAACCTTGGTGAGCGAGGAGGCAGCCAAGGGCGTAGAACAGGAAATTGCCCATACAGTCGCGCAGGGGGCAAAACTGATCTATGGCGGGGAGCGAAAGGGAGCGGCCATAAAACCGGCGGTCTTAGTGGATGTGACCAAAGAGATGGACATCGCCAGAGATATGGAGGTGTTTGGTCCGGTATATCCGATTATTGGTTTTGACACCGTTGAGGAAGCCATTGAGATTGCGGAGAGCACAGACTATGGCCTTGGCAGCGGCGTAATCACCAATGATTTAAAGAAAGCTATGAAGGTAGTGAGCGCGCTTCGTGCCGGACATGTGGCTGTAAACGGTGCCGGGAGCTTTCGGGCTGTGGAACTGCCCTTTGGAGGCGGAAAGAAAAACAGCGGCAACAGCAGAGAGTGTCTTTCCTCTGTGCTGGAGGAAGTGATGCAGGTAAAATCCATCGTTTTTCGTTACGCGATGGAAGAGGTTTAGGTTTAAGGAGAAACGATGAAAGAATACAGAGGAATTTTTCCGGCGCTGGTTACACCCTTCGATGAGAAGGGACGAGTAGATGCAGACAGGATGCAAAGACTGGTGGAAAAAAATCTGCGCCAGGGCGTGGCTGGCTTTTATGTGGGAGGCAGCACAGCGGAGTCCTATCTTTTGTCCATGGATGAGAGAAAGTATGCGTTGGAGGCTGTCATGGAGGCAGTACAGGGAACGGAGGCGTCGGTGATTGCGAATGTCGGTGTATTTGCCACAGAACATGGATTAGCACTGGCAGACCACGCCAGGAGAGCGGGGGTTTCTGCGATCTCATCCGTTCCGCCTTTTTACTTTCCTTTTTGTATGGAAGAATACATTCACTATTACAATACGCTGGCCGAGAGAGCACAGATGCCGGTGATTCTCTACAATATCCCTGCTATGTCAGGAGTCACTTTCAAAAAAGAGGACATACAAAGGTTGTTTGAAAATGAAAATATTATTGGGATGAAGCACACCAGCTATGATTTGTTCCAGCTACAGCAGTTGATTCAAGAATATCCTGAGAAAAACATATTTATCGGTCATGACGAGATTCTGCTCTGTGCGTTTTCTGTGGGAGCAGAGGCTGCAATTGGAAGCACGTTTAATTTTATGGCAGAGAAATTTGTACGGCTTGCGAAGCTTATGAATGAAGGAAAACAGCGGGAGGCGCTGAAGCTTCAAGATCAGGCAAACCGTGTCATACAGGTTCTCTGTGAGGTCGGGGTGTTCAAGGGAGTAAAGGCAGCTTTGAAATTTCAGGGATATGACTGCGGTCTGTGCAGAGAACCATTTTTGCCTCTGTCTAAGAGGGAAGAGAGAAGACTTTATGAGACACTTTTGGAGAATGACTGTCTGTGAGTCAAGCTGACGGATGAACAATGAGGGGAGGAGACATTATGAGGAGGCCGAAAATATTAGTTGCGGGCAGCTTTGTGCTGGACCAGATTGCGGTCACAAAGACAGTACCTGGTGAGGGAGAGACGGTGTTAGGCACCACTTTTCGAAAGGCACCGGGAGGCAAAGGGCTGAACCAGGCTGCTCAGGCTGCAAAGCTGGGAGCGGAAGTTACGATGGTGGGAAAGCTGGGCCAGGACGGCAATGGGCGGGAGCTTCTGTCAGCCTGCCAGGAATCCGGGGTAAATTCGGCTCATGTGCTGCTGGATGAGGAACAGCCTTCCGGGTGCGCGTTGATTGTACTAGAAGAGAAGGAAGACGGCTCCGTGCAGAACCGAATTCTCGTGGTTCCAGGTGCAAATCATTCTATCAGACCGCAGGAAATTGAGTTTTTAAAAGAAGAGATCGCAGAATACGACATGGTGCTCTTGCAGTTGGAGATATCCATGGAAATCAATGAACAGATAGCAGCCTATGCCTATGAGAAAGGGGTTCCGGTGATGTTGAATTCCGCTCCAAGTGCTCCGCTGTCAGATACGTTTTTAAGTCACCTGACTTTTATTTCTCCGAACGAGCACGAAGTGGAAGATTTGACAGGAATTAAAATACATCGTCGGGGCGGAGAAATCAACCAGGAGGATGTAAAAAAGGCAGCGGGAAAGCTGCTGGATAAAGGTGTAAAAAATGTGTTGATAACACTTGGCTCTGGGGGAGCAGCGCTTTGTAACAGGAGCGGCTGTTATTATGCTCCCTGTGTGAGAGGAATCACGGCAGTAGACCCCACTGCGGCGGGGGACTCTTTTGTGGGAGCTTTTTGTACAGGGTTTTGTTGTGGGCTGGACTGGGAAGAGCTGCTGACTTTTGCCAATCATGTGGCTGCAATCACGGTCACGGGAATGGGAGCTCTGCCTTCTCTGCCAGAATTGGAGCAGGTGGAACAGCTTTTGAAAAAAGAGGAGATTGTATTTCCAGAGCTGGCAGTCTTAAAAAAACAAAATCTGAAACCAGAGACTGCGGGCATTGAGGAGGTTTGAGATGGAAAAAAATTGTTATGTAGATTACAGCAAATTTTTTCAAGTAGCTGAGAGTGAATTTTCTGAGTTTGTGAAAAATATACGTTATGAAGAAGTGGAACAGGCGGCAGACTTGATTCAGAAGGCGAAAGAGGCAGGAAACCGTCTTCATATCTCAGGAATTGGAAAACCAGCGCATATCGCGGGTTATATTGCGTCTTTGATGTCTTCTACGGGGACCCCAGCATATTTTCTGCACGGGACAGAGGCGGTTCACGGGTCCTGTGGCCAGCTGAAAGAGAATGATGTGGTGATTTTCATCTCTAACAGCGGAGAGACGGCGGAAATGCGTGCGACGGTTCAGGCCATAAAGAACAATGGCTGTAAAGTGATTGGCGTCAGTGGAAATCCGGCTTCCTGGCTGGCGAAACAAAGCGATGTTCATTTGTTTGCAGGTGTGAGAGAAGAAGGCGGCGTTTTGAATCGGGCGCCGAGAATGTCGATCATCATGGAGACGATGGTGCTTCAGGCATTGAGCGTGGTACTTCAGTCTCAGGAGCATGTTACCCCTCAACAGTATGTGCGATGGCATCCCGGAGGAAAATTAGGCGAGCTTAGGGAGGAAGAGAAGGGGACGAAAGTATGCTGAAAGGAAAACTAATTCATCCAGAACTGATTCACCAGCTGGCATTGTGCGGGCATGGGAGTAAAATTCTGATTGCGGATGGAAACTATCCTCTCGAGGAGAAAAGCAGCGGAGTGAAAATTTTTCTCGGGCTTGGGCCGGGAGTTCCATCGGTGATAGAGGTTTTGGCAGCCATACACAGTGTATGTGAGATTGAGAAGGCCCAGGTGATGGTGCCGGAAGACGACAGAGAACCGGAGATTTTCGGAGAATTTCGCAGGGAGCTGCCGGATTTGGAGTTGGAAGAGTTGGTGCGGTATGATTTTTACGCTGCCTGCATGGAAGAGGGAGTTTTGAAGCTTGCGGTCTCCACAGGGGAACAGCGCACATTTGCAAATATTTTGCTCACTGTCGGCTGTGTGGAATAAGAAGTAATTAATTTTAAGGAAACAGTCATGGAATTACATTCCATAAGACTGTCTCAGCCGATATAATTTTCCCAAGTGATAAGAATAGACAAAAGGCGACCGTGTCCGGCGCGCAAAGCAAGACAAGTCCTTCAGGGATACGGGACGTGCTCCGAAAGCATAGGAGGAAAGGAATGAACAGACAGACAATGCATCCGGCAGAGCAGATCTGTACGGTGATGAAGAGAATCTATGCAAGGCAGCTTACCACTTTATCGGGAGGGAATCTTTCGATTCTAGATGAAGAAGGGATTATGTGGGTATCCCCATCGGGAATCGACAAGTCCTCACTGACTCCCAAAGATGTGGTACAGGTTTTGCCGGATGGTTCTTATATAGGACACCACAAACCCACGTCGGAATATTTGATACATAGAGAGATCTATAAGGTGAGAAGAGATATCAAAGCGATTCTGCACGCGCATCCGCCGGCTGTGACCAGTATGAGTACGCTTCATCAGACCGTGGATACCAGCTTATATCCGTTGGCTCATCGGATGAATGGTGATACACAGATAGCAGTTTACGGTCTACCAGGCTCTATGCAGCTGGCCCGTCGGGTGGCGGCGGTTTTTGAGAGTGGAAGTGATACAGCGATTTTGGAAAATCACGGTGTGTTTCTCTCCAGCGAAAAGGATATTTTCGAGGCTTTTGCCAGATTCGACGAGCTAGAGGCCAACGCGGTGACGGAGATGAATGCCTATGTCTTCGGGCAGCCCCAGGGGATGAACGAAGAGCTGCAAAGGAGCTGTAGAGCATATTTCCAGAGACCCTTGAGCAAAGTGGATAGAAATACCGTTATGACCAGTGAAGAGAAAAAGCTGCGCAGAGAATTAAGTGACACAGCAGTGAGGGCTTATGAGAATAAACTGTTTACCGCGGTTTCCGGAGTGGTCTCTGCCAGGATTGATGAGCATTCCTTTTTGATCTCTCCTGGAGAACGGGATAATGCGTATCTGGAACCGGATGATTTTGTGAAGGTGACGGACGGAAAATATGAAGGGGAAAGTTATCCAGATGGATTTGCTAGGTTTGTCAGTCTGGTGTATGACAGAAATCCGAAGATCAGAGGGATGATTTTTTCGACTGCCCCTTATACGATGATGTTTGCTGCGACAGAGGAACCCTATCGGGTAAATTTTATACCGGAGTGTTACGGAGTACTGTTTAGCTGCCGGGAATATTCGGCAGAAGAGTTTTTGGAAGACGGAGAAAGGCTTGCCGCAGAGGCTAGGATTGATGCTCCGTTTGCCCTGATTCGGAATATAGGAGCGGTGTTCACAGCAGTGTCTTTGCATGCAGCCTACGATATGCTGGAGGTATGTGAGAACACGGCGAAATCTATCCACATGGCGAGGCAGACAGGAAAAGAGATTCAGTGGATGACAGAGGAACAGTTAAGAGAAATGGACGGGAAATAGCTATGGTGCGCAGTTATCTTGCAATGGACTATGGAGGCAGCAGCGGGCGGGGAATCCTGGGACATTACGACGGAGAAAAACTTATTTTGGAGGAGGTAAACCGTTTTCCTGATTTTTTTGTGGAGATCAATGGAATTTGCTATTGGGATACTTTCATGATGCTTCAGAATTTAAAGGAATCCCTGAAGACAGCGGGACAAAAATGTCGGAACAAGACAGAGCTGGTCAGCGTGGGAATCGACACCTGGGGGACAGATTATGGACTGCTGGATGGCCAGGGAAATCCTATAGGAACGTCTGTGTGTGAGAGAAATACGCAGGGAGCCGGAAGAAAAGCGGTGACGGAAAAGATCGGGGAGAAGGTGCTCTATGAGAAGACAGGGACCCATTTTCTGGACGGCAATACATTGTTTCAGCTCTATGAGAGAAAACTAAGAGAGGATTCTGGGTTAGAGTATGCGGGAACTTTACTGATGCTGCCGGACCTTCTGGGATATTTTCTGACGGGTGAGTGCTTCAGCGAGTATTCAGATGCGGTGACTTCGATGCTTTTGGATGTGGAGTCTGAGACCTGGAATGTGGATATTTTGGAAAAACTGGGTTTGCCGGCAGATATTTATCCAAAAGTCATTCACGGGGGAGAAAAGTCTTTTTCAGTCAAAAAAGAACTCCTGGAAGAGTTACATTTGAAAGGGATAAACTATACGCCAGTTTTATCTCATGATACTGCTTCAGCAATTGCTGCGGTTCCCCATGTGCCTGGACAGGCTTTTTGTTCTAGCGGGACTTGGTCGATCATGGGAGTGGTGACGAAAGAACCGCCTGCTAAGGACAGGGCGAGGCAATATAATTTTGCCAGTTCCAAATTTGGGAATAGCTTCTATAAGACTCACAGAGATTTTATGGGGATGTGGATGATTACCCAGTGTAAAAGAGAGTGGGAGGCAGAAGGCAGAAAATATTCCTGGGAAGAAATTACAGATGCAGCAGCAAAAGCAGAAGAGTTTGCGGCTGTGATAGACGTGGACAGGTCAGAATTTTTCAATGTGGGAAATATGCACGGAAAAATTGAGAGATACCTGGCAAGGACCGGACAAAGGATGCCGCAGGGAATGGGAGCGCTTAGCAGATGTATTTACGAAAGTCTGGCCCTTCGATATAGACGTACGGCACGACAACTACAAGAGATATCCGGAGAGAAGATTACTTCTCTTTGTATTGTGGGCGGGGGCAGCAGAAACCGTTTTTTAAATCAATTGATAGCGGATGCAGTGGAGGTTCCGGTGATCGCCGGACCTTCGGAGGCAGCGTGTATAGGAAATATTTTGATGCAGATGAAGGCGGATGGTCAGATTCAGACGCTGGAGGAAGGCTGGAAAATTGCGGAAAATTCTTTTGAAAAGGAGGTTTTTCTGCCGGACGGGACACAGGATTGGGAGAGTTATGATAGGAAATATCAATCAATAAAAGAAAGCGTAAAGGAGGAAGGGAAACTATGAAAAAAAGATTATTATCTGTGGCACTGGCGGTATCTATGACGGCGGCAATGCTGACTGGCTGCGGTTCCGGTTCTTCGGATGAGGCAAATTCCAGTGCACAAGAGGGCGGCGAGGGAAAGCCTACGATTAGTGTATTTACCGACTATGTGGAGAGTAACAGTGAAAGTGTCGCGGTGAACTTTAACAAGGCGCTGGAACAGACAAAGGAACATTTTGCTGACAAGTATAATATTGAGTCAGAAGCGGTAGCGATTGAATCTTATAAGGAAAAGATTAAGGCTATGGTGGCAGCGGATGAGACTCCAGATATCTTTATGACCTGGGGAGCTGGATTTATGGAGTCCTTTGTGGATGCAGGGAAAGTAGCGGCCATTGACGACTATATCAGTGAGGAATCGAAAGAGAGTCTGAAGACTGGGGCCCTGGATATGTTTGAGTTTGACGGGAAAGCCTATGGGCTGACCGCCAACAAGTGGGTAGGAGCGCTGTACTGCAATAAGACTTTGTTTGAGGAAAACAATCTGGAAATTCCCACTACCTTCGACGAGCTGATTGAGGTCTGCAAGACTTTCCGTGAAAAGGGAATCCAGCCGATTGCATTGGGCGCCAAAGATCAGTGGCCATGCCAGCAGTATATCAATGAATTCGTCATTCAGTTGGCAGGCACCGACGAGGCGAATAAGATGGCGTTTAAGGAGACATCTTTGGACAATGAGTATGTGGCCCAGGCTTGCGATTATGTGATAGAGATGATTGACGCAGGCGCGTTCAATGACGGCGCGATGGGATTGTCCAACGAGGAGGCGTACGCGGCCTTTACCCGGGGAGAGAATCCGATGATGTATACGAACTCCAATTATTCTGCACAGGCGATCGCGGAGGACAGCGCGATCAAGGACAGCGTCACGGCGGTTCGGTTCCCACTGCTGGATGGGGCAGACCCGAATCAATATTTCGGCGGTGCGATTGATGGTCTGTGTATGAGCAGCAAATGTGAGTACCCGGAGGAGACCTATGAGGTGATGGAGTATCTGGTGCGCGCCTGGGCAGAGGCTGACGGAGGTCTGGTGACTTGGGAGGTATCTGACGAGGCAAAAGCCAATGTGGATTTCTTAAATCAAGAGATCATTGATTATTCCGCGGACGCGACGGGATATTCTCTGGCATGGGATACCCTGTTTGACTCTAATGACGCACAGACATGGCTGGATTTGGTATCGGAGGTATATGCAGGGAACATCACGTCCGGAGAAGAGTTTGCAAAACAGTTGCAGGCAGGAATCGGTGAATAAAGGAGAGAATAAAAAATGGCAGAGAAAAAGATGGCAAAGATGGCGGTTCTGAAAGGGCCGAACCATCTGGATATTGAGAGCTTTCCGCTTCCTGAGGTGAAAGATGACGGGATGTTAATCAAGATAGAAGCGACTTCTATCTGCGGCTCGGATGCCCACTCGATTCGCTCTACGCCGGCACAACCGAGTCCCCTGGGCCATGAGTTCACAGGTAAAATTGTGGAGATGGGAGAGAGAGCCAATGAGACGATCTATTCTTTCAGTGGGCCGTTGAAGGTGGGAGACCGGATTGCGGTGTATCCCTGGATTACCTGTGGGACTTGTCCGGAGTGTATGCGCCATGGAAATGGAGTGTGCATGGTCTGCGAGAATGCCTTTATGTATGGCGGTCAGGAGACCTTTGGTCACAGCAAGTACACGGCTGACGCCTATGAAGTTCCTCACTTTAAAGGCGGGTTTGCAGAGTATGTGTATATTTTCCCTGGAACCTATGTGTGGAAGCTGCCCGAAGATATGCCAAGCGAGATTGCAAGTCTTTTGGACCCTCTGGCTGTGTGCGCGAGGGCAATTGAGATGGCCCAGACAGAACCGGGTGTACTGGGAGAATCACTGAATACGAATACCAATGCAGTGGTAATCGGCGAAGGAGCGATCGGTATCATGACGGCAATGCTGCTGAAGATTATGGGATGCCGGAATGTGATTCTCACGGGGCATAAGGATGAAAAGCTGAAAAAAGCTCAGGAGATTTCCAGATGTGATTATGTAATCAACAGCAACAAGATGGAAAAAGAAGAACGTTTCCGTTATATCCGTGAGATCACAGACGGAGGCCCGGATTTGGTTATCCAGTGTGCCAATAATACCCGTGCGTCCATCGAAGGATTAGAGTTGGTGAGAAAATTGGGAACTTATGTGGAGGTGGGAGTTCCCTTTGGATTCGGTGAAACCTTTGAGGTGGAGCTGCCTCAGTTGATTTTCAGCAAAAATGTGAAAATCAACAGCTTGGCATCCAACAGTCAGAGGGTGTTTGACAAAGCATTTCATCTGTTGGAGCGCTATCAAGAATTTCCGTTTGAGAAGCTCTTGACGCATAAGTTTTACTCTTTGGAGGAACTTATGCCTACCATGCAGAAGATGCGGGATGTAGACTATATCAAAGGTGTTATGATCTTAAAATAAGAAGTGAGGGTGGGGCGTCCGATATGAGGACGCTCCATTTTGGAATGTATGAGCAGACTTAATGAAGGGATTTTGCAGCATGAAGTATTTAAAAAGAAAAATTCAAAATTGGACCTTTCGAAATCAGTTGATTTATTTCTATGGAGCTGTGATGGGAGTTGTATTTTTGGGAATGCTCGTGCTCTTGCTGCAGTTTGAAAACAGCACGGTAAAGGACAAGATGGAGGAGGTCTTAAAGAGAGATGGCTATCGGGTCCAGACGAACTTCAGGTCCTTGATAGAACGTGCTGATGAATACTCAAAGGTAATTATGTTTAACGCGTCCACGCAAAAGATGCTAGTGAATCAGCCGGAAGTTTCCAAACGAACTCAAATGGATGCTTTTTATACGATTGTGGGCAGTACGGTCGTGGATGCAATCTATGTATATGATTTTAAAGGAAATAAATATGCGGCATCCAGCGGCAGCTATATCAGAGAGAAGACAGTGGACATCTCTGAAGCCAGCTGGTATGAAGAGGTGATGAAAGCCCAGGGAGGATACTGTCTGGTCAGAAACATCGGGGGGTTTTTGAAAGAGGAATCTCTAGAAGAGAATTACGTGTCGTTCATTCGGGTAATTAACGATATCGATACACAGCAACCAATAGGCATTTTGTTGATGAATCTTAATACCAGCAGCATTCGTGAGGCTTATACTCAGGTGTTAAAGGAATATGATACATTTTTTTTGATGCAGGATGAAAAAGGAGAAGAGCTCTATTCCACAGAGGACCAGGGAGAAGATTTGTGGAAATTGCTGGAGGACCAGCAGCGAGTCGGCTGGCAGAAGATGAACACAGTGACTTCTCAAAATGAGCGATATGGAGTGATAAAGCTTCCGCTCACAGACGGTTGGAGTGAGACACTGGCATTGGGCTACAACCAAATCAGCAATGAATATAAAAGGTTATTTTTGAAAGTGGGAGTTTTGCTGGGAATCAGCACCACGATGTTGATTTTGGGTACGGCGTATTTTTCGTCAAAAATAAATAGACCTTTAAAGTACATGCTGGCTTCTATGTCAGCTTTAGATGACAAGAAGTTTGTGACTGTCCAGGTAATCAATGTCAACCAAGAAATCAATCAGCTCCAAAGGCGTTATAATGCGATGCTTTATGAGATGCAGGAGATGTTTGAGCGGATGGAGGAAGGAGAAAAGCGCAAACGAAAATATGAGCTGAGTCTTTTGCAGGCTCAGATCAGACCTCATTTTCTCTATAACAGTTTTGATGCGGTCAGTGCGCTTGCGCTGATGAACCGGACAGATGATATTTTTATCATTATGCAGGCTTTGGGAAAGTATTATCGTTTCAGCCTCCACAAAGGAGAAGAAGTAATCTTAATGTCTGAGGAGGTTAAGATTATCGAGAATTATCTGATTATTATGAAATATCGTTTTGACGGAGAATTTCAAGTTGTGTACGACATGGACGAGACCGTTATGGATATTCGGATTTTGAAGCTGACAATCCAGCCGTTCGTGGAAAACGCGATCTTTCATGGAATTAATCAGAAAAAGACAGGGGGAATGATTGCCATTCGTGTAAAAGGTGATGAGAACAGCGTGAGGATACAGATTGAAGATAATGGTGCCGGGATGGACGAAGAACAGATCAGCAAAATGCTGGGAGGGGATGTAAAAAGCCAAGAGAGAGGATTTGGAGTCCGGTCTACGGTGGAGCGGCTTCGACTGTATTACAATACAGAAAATATTATAGAAGTGCAAAGTACACGGGGAGTGGGAACAGTTATAACACTGAAAATCCCAAAGAGGGAAGAGGCAAGTACAGCTCTTCAGACGCCATCGAAGTCATAAATTTAAATGGTTTAGTCATCAGAGTTCATTCAGAAAAAATTACAGGCTTGCTATACTTTTATTAAACAAAATTACTGGTCGAAAAGACAGAAAATGAGAATATACCTAATTGGTTAGGAGGAGAAAAGATGGCGCTTGTAACATTGAGAGAAATTACAAAATATGCAATTCCAGAAAAATATGCAGTTGCAGCAGTTACGGTGTTTGACCCGATGTTTGCGGAGGGAGTTCTGTGTGCAGCGGAGGATATGAGGACACCGATTATTATGATGTTTGGAAATACAAAGGTGGTGAACCGGCCGGATTATTATCCTAATTTTTATAATTATTTAGCAAACCGCTGCCGCCATTCGTCGGTTCCGGTATGCTTGCATCTAGATCATGGTCCCAGCTATGAGGCCTGCGCTTGTGCGCTTCGTGTGGGAGCTACCAGCGTAATGATTGACGGCTCCATGCTGCCCTATGAGGAGAATGTGGCTGTGACCAGAAAAGTGATAGAGATGGCACATGCCTGTGGGGTGGATGTGGAAGCGGAGATTGGTCATGTGGGGGCGAATACGACTTCCCATGAAGCATTGGGAACGGACGACCATTCCATCTATACAGAGCCGTTTATGGCCCAAAAATTTGCAGAGGATACCGATTGTGATGCTCTGGCAGTTGCGATTGGAACTGCTCATGGACTCTATAAGGAACGGCCGGTGCTGAATTTGGATGTGTTGAAAGAGATACGAAAGGAACTGGATATTCCACTGGTGCTCCATGGAGCCTCTGGACTTGGGGAGGAAGATTTTTCAAAGGTTGTGGAGGGAGGAATCAATAAGATCAATATCTGTACGGCATTGGTGGTAAAGACGGCAAAGAACATGCTGTCAACAGCTCAGAATCTGCCAGAGAACTCTCCGCATTTTCCCATTGCGGCCGCGAATTTTCAGACTGCCTACGAGGAGACGAAGAAGCATATCCGGTGGTTTAAGACAAAACAGATTCTGCCGCCGATGACGGAGAAAAGATATTGATTTGGAGGGAATAAGTATGAAGATATTGTTTATGGCGGATTTTTCCATCACGGCCAGTGACATTCTGGAAAATAAAAAGGTGTTTGACTCCTATGAAGATGTCGAGGTGGATGTGATAGAGGTAAACCTAGGAGAGACAAAAGAAGAACGAGCTTCCTATATTTTAAGGACAGAACAGGAAGGACCGGAGTGGACGAGCGTCCCGGAAGAAGTGCTGGAAAAGGTTAAGGACGCGGAAATTCTCATCACAGATTTTGCGGCGGTGGGAAAGGAGATCATGGACGCGGCGAAGAAGCTGAAACTGATCGGAGTACTCAGAAGTGGTGTGGAGAATGTCAATCTAGAGGAAGCGAAAAGAAGAGGCATCGACGTGATTTGTTCCCCTGGCAGGGTGGCAGCTCCGGTGGCCGACTATACGGTGGCATTGATGATTGCGGAGACCAGAAATATTGTGAGAAGCAATCTGGTGTCCAGCCAGGGAGAGTGGAAGATACGGTTCAGAAATTTTCCCTATTCCCATAATATGGCGGGAAAGACCGTGGGCATCATTGGTTTTGGAAACATCGGACAGATGGTGGCGGCGAGGCTAAAACCCTTTGGCGTGAATCTGGTGGCCTATGAGGAATATATGCCGTCAGAGAAGGTGCAAAAGCTGGGAGCACAGCCAGTATCTTTGGACACTCTTCTGAGGATTTCCGATTATGTGACGATTCACGCGAGACTGTGTGAGGCCACCAGAGGGATGATCGGAAAGGAGGAGTTCGCCAAGATGAAAAAAACAGCGATCTTTGTGAACACAGCCAGAGCAGGCCTAGTGGACGAGGATGCGTTGATCTGGGCCCTTCAAAATGACGAGATCGGCGGGGCGGCTCTGGATGTTTTTGCCCAGGAACCCATTTCTAGGGATAACCCGCTTCTGAAGATGGATAATGTAACACTGACTCCACATTTAGCCGGCACGACCAGCAATGTGGGAAGCAATTCTTTTGCGGTAATCATGGAGGATTTGGACCGATATTTTAAAGGTCAGCCGCTGAAAAATAAGAGATGACAGGGGAATGGGATGAGAGATCAAACACTTTTGGTTCTGGATTTTGGGACTTCCAATGTCCGGGCAGTTTTGGTGAAAGCCGGTACAGGTGAGATTGTCAGAAAAGTCTCTGTGAAAAACCATTGGATAGAAGGAAAAGAAGGGCGTTGGGAGATGGAACCGGAAATTTTGTGGGAACATGCCCAGAGCGCCGTGGAAGAACTTTTCCGGCAGCAGGCTGACGAAAAGCTGTTAGGGCTTGGCTTTTCCTTTTTCGGGGATTCTTTGATACCGGTGGATGAAAACTGCAAGCCTCTCTCCAATCTGATTATGGCTTTTGACACCAGAGCTTGGGCGGAGGCCGCTTATCTAAGAGAAGAGATAGGGGAAAGAGCATTTCAGGAAATCGTGGGCGGACCATGCCTGTCTATGCTGGTCTGTTCAAAACTGCTCTGGCTTCGGAAAAATGAACCCCAGATTTTTCAAAAGGCCAGATATTTTCTGCATATACAGGAATACATCTTGGGGAAATTAGGGCTGGGAGTGCACGCAGACTACACGATGGCAAACCGCAAAACGATGTTGGATATCCGAAAGCGGGAGTGGTCAGACAGGCTGATGAAAGCGGTGGGCGTGGAGGCGGAACGCCTGGGCGGGGACATCCAGGCGTCCATCTATACGGCCGGAAAGATTGAGCGGTTCGGTCGGGTGCTTTTCAACCAGGAAGTGCCGGTAGTGCTTGGTGCCCATGACTCTGAGTGTGGCATTTTGGGCTTGGGCGTGGTGCCGGGCAAGGAGGGGATTTTGGGAAACATTTCGGGAACTTATGAGATGCTGGGATGTTTTGCCAATGAGGCTTCCCTAAAACAAAAAGAAGGTGTTTTGGAGTGTGGATGCGGACCGACACGGGACAGTGTGATTCTGAATGGGTCCAGTATTGCAGGCGCTTATGTGACTTGGTATCAACGCCAGATTTGCCGCTGCCCGGAGAAAATGTTTTCGGAGATGGAAGAAAAAGTCTGTTACGATGGAAAGGGAGAGCTTTTTTTTCTGGCAGACGATGACAGACGGGGGAGCATCCTGTGCGGCCTGGATTCTTCCACACAGGCAGAGCAGATCTATCAGGCGGTGATAGAGGGGATTACTTTTAAGCTGAAAACGCTGCTGGATGACTTGGAACGTACGAAAAGAGAAACATTTGAGTCCATTGTCTGCGGCGGAGGCGGTTCTTCCTCAGACCGATGGATGCAGTTCAAGGCAGATTTGTTCCGGAGAAAAGTCGTCCGGGTCGATCAGGCAGAGGTGTCGGCGCTGGGAGCCGCGATGATAGCTGCGATAGGAGTTGGATATTATCAGAATTTTTCTGAGGCGGCGTCCTGTATGGTTCATCCAGGGAAAATTTTTACGCCGGATACAGAGAGGTCAAAACGCTATCAGAAAAAGTACGGAATGTGGAGGGAAAAATATGAACAAAGCTTTTAGCAATAAAAGAAGCATTGTGCTTTTTATGACTCCTGCGGCGCTGGTGTTTCTGGCGGTGATGATTATCCCTATTTTTGCGACTGGCTATTACAGTACGCTGGAATGGGACGGAATCGGGGACGCTACGTTTGTGGGAATAAAGAATTATATTTCGCTTTTACTGGACAATAAATATGAATTTTGGCAGTCGGTGGGACATTCGTTTATCGTACTGTTTCTCTCTGTATTTGTACAGGAGACGATTGCGATGGTGCTGGCTTTGATTTTGGCAAAAGGCGTGAAAGGAGAAAGCTTCTTCCGCACGGCCTTCTTTATACCAATGGTAGTGTCTACCGTTGTGATCGCGCAGTTGTTTTTAAAAATTTATAATCCAAACTATGGACTGCTCAATACGATGCTGGAATCTCTTGGACTGGGACGATGGGCCAATGAATGGCTGGGCGACCCTAAAATTGCGATATGGGCAGTTTTCATACCTTTGATCTGGCAGTACATCGGCTACCATATGCTGTTATTCTATGGAGCGATTAAATCGCTGTCCACGGATATTTTAGAGGCGGCGCGTATCGACGGCGCGAACTATTTCCAGATCAGTACCAGGATTATCCTTCCGCTGATCGTACCGATGATCGAGACTTGTGTTGTGCTGGCTGTGGTGGGAAGCCTGAAAACCTTCGATTTTGTCTATGTGATGACCAATGGCGGGCCAGTGGGCGCTACCGAAGTTCCCAGCACAATTATGTATGACCTTTTAATCAACCGGAGCGTCTACGGGGAAGGAAGCGCAGCAGCAGTATTCATTGTCGTAGAATGTCTATTGTTTACAGTAGTGCTGAGATATGCATTCAAAAAGATCAAGGAAAAGTTCTGAGGAGGGAGAAGATGAGAAAACGAAAAACAGGAAGTGTCTTGACTTATATATTTTTAGTGCTGTTCACAGTTGTGCAGATTTATCCTCTATTCTGGATGTTTTGTTTCTCCCTGAAGAACAATAATGAGATTTTTGGAGAAAATGTAGCAGGTCTTCCGCAGCATTGGCTGTGGTCCAATTACGCGGAGGCATGGACGAACGGCAATGTGGGCAGGTATTTCTTTAACACAGTGGTGGTGACTTTTGCAACGGTGGTATTTACAGTGGTGTTTTCAGCGATGGCCGCCTATGCGATCACAAGGCTGAAATGGAAATTTAGCCGAACTGCACTGACGCTCTTCCTGATGGGGCTGATGATTCCCATCCACTGTGCATTGCTGCCGCTGTTCTTAACCTATGTGAAGCTGAACCTTCTGAATACCTATTTTTGTCTGATTCTTCCATACACGGCATTTGCGCTTCCGCTTGCGATCTATGTGTTTGCCGGATATATGGAAGGAATACCCAGAGAGATGGAAGAGAGTGCATTGTTGGACGGGTGCAACATATATAAATGCTTCTTACATATCATTTTGCCGATGTTGAAGCCAGTGGTGGCGACTGTGACCATTCTCACATTCATCAACACTTGGAATGAGTTTATGTTGGCTTCGATTTTTACCACGAAGACTTCCATGAAGACCCTGACGGTGGGGGTTCAGGAGATGGTGGGACAGTTCACGACGAACTGGGGGCCTGTGGGCGCGTCCTTGGTGCTGGCATCTTTGCCTACACTGGTGATTTATATTCTGATGAGCAAACAGGTACAGAAAAGCTTTATCTCTGGGGCAATGAAAGGATAGAGAGAAAATAGAAGACAAGGAGGAGAAGACAATGGAAAATCGTGCGTTTTATCTGTTGGAGGCAGGAAAATTAGAAGAGAGACCCTGTGAGATGCCGGTGTGCAAGGAGGATGAAGTAGTCATAAAAGTGGAATACTGTGGCGTGTGCGGTTCCGATGTGTATTTTTACAAGTATGGTTCCCCGGATTATCCCAAGCAGAGATTTCCATTTATCTTAGGGCATGAACCCGGAGGAGTCATCATAGAGACAGGCAGTCAAGTGACAGATCTGAAAGTGGGGGACCGCGTCACAGTGGAACCAGGTTATTCCTGCGGGATTTGCGAGTGGTGTAAGCATGGTCTGTACCATCTGTGTCCGGAGACGAAGTTTCTGTCCGTTCCAGCTCCGAACTTTATAGACGGAGCATTTCGAAAGTATTTGGCTCATCCGGCAGAGAGGTGTTTTAAGCTTCCAGATCAAATTTCTACTCTTCAAGGAGCGATGATAGAACCTCTGGCTGTGGGAATGAGTGGGGTGTACCGTTCTGGAATCCGCAGCGGAGATACTGCGGTAGTGCTGGGTTCTGGATGTATCGGCTTGTCGGCTTTGCAGTCTCTGGGGGCGTTTGGAATCACCAGGACGATTGTGGTGGACCTACAGGAAAAACGTCTCGCCAAGGCTAGGGAGCTAGGAGCAGCAGTGACAATCAATGCAAAAGAGACGGATCCTATTAAGGAGATTGAGAGAATTACAGGCGGTAGAGGCGCGGACTATGTATTTGAGACTGCCGGGAGTAAGGTGACGGCAGCCCAGACGCCCTATCTCGCGAAAAGAGGCGGAACGATTGTCATGATTGGAAATACTGGGAAATTTGAGTTTGATTTTCAGCGTCTGATTGACCGGGAGATCATGATTCGGACAAGCTTCCGCTATCACGATATTTATCCTGTGGCACTTGGGCTGGTGGAGGCCGGAAAGATCGACCCAGCCAGTGTTGTGACCGATATCTTTGATTTTAAAGATATAAAGGAAGCGTTTCGGGCCTGCATAGAGCGGCAGGACGAGGTCGTGAAAGCCGTGATTAAAGTCGCAGACTGAAGCCTGAACTGGGATATTCTAAAGAAACGTGAGAGAATGGTGACAGTGTAGAACGAAAGGTGAAGGGGTATGCTGAAAATTTTGATTGTGGATGATGAGCCGCTGGTGAGAAAGCTGATTCGATATTGTATTCCATGGGAAGAATATGGTCTTACAGTGGCAGCAGAGGCGTCCGGCGCCGATGAAGGTATGGAGATGGTAAGGGAAGTAAATCCAGATGTGGTGTTTACAGACATTATGATGCCTACCACAAATGGTCTGGAATTCACCAAAATGATCGGAGAGTATAACCCAGAAATCCGAGTAATCCTTGTCTCAGGCTATGATGAATTTGAATATGCCAGCACGGGTATCAAGCTGAAGGTATTTGACTACATCCTAAAGCCCATTGATCGGGAAATTCTAAAGAAAATCGCGGAGAATGTGAGAGAGGATATCTTAAAGGAACGTCTCCGGGAAACGGAGTTTGAGAAGATCAAAGAAGAACTGAGCGTGAACGCGAAGTATATCATTGAAAAAGCCTTTTATGCCTTGTTGATTGAAGAGGATTGGCAAAACGCGTTGGAATGTCTGAGATACTACGGGATTGTACTAAAAAATGACATGTGCCAGATTGCGGTGATTGAGCTGAGTCAAGTTAAGGAGGATGAGACAGCGGCTTTGGTGCGTGCTACTCACTGCAAGCAGACGGCCAAGGAATATCTAGAAGAAAACCAGGATATCTATCTGTTTGGTGCAGATACGAGGAAGATTATCCTCTTAAATAATAACAAGGATATAGAATTCGAACAATTTTGTGACGGACTGCGTGAACGGCTAGAAGAAACATTAAAGACGAAGTTGTATATCGGAGTGGGAAATGCTTACCAGGATCTTTCGAAATTAAAGCTGTCTTTTCGCGAGGCGACAGAAGCGCTGCAGTACCGGTATGTGATTGGTGAGAGTCATACAGTCTGCTATGAAGATATCTGCTATTTTGAGCAAGACAGCGGTGAGATCACCGAGGAAATTCTGCATAAAATTTCCTTCTTTGTGCGTTCCGGCATGTCCGAGGATGTGAAAAAGCTGATGGAAAGTCTGTTTGATGGGATGAAGCGCAAGAGAGCTGCCAAAGATGAGGTCTTGATGTCCGCAGTGAAAGTGGTCATTGAGATTCTCCCGGTCTTTCACATGGTCGTGGAAAATGGCAGGGAAATGGGACAGGATGTCTCCTCGATTATCACTAAAATTATGGCACTTCAGACTTTGGCGGATTTGGAGAGCTTTTTGACCAATGTACTGATTAACGTGTCCAGAGCGGTGAAAGAGGGAGTCAAAGAGAAGGATCTGGATGTAGTCAGCGCTGTGGTGAAGTATGTGGAAGAGGCCTATAAAGAAAAGGAAATGAGCTTGGCAGGGGTAGCTAAGAAATATTTTATAAATTCCAGCTATTTAAGCCGTGTGTTTAAGGAACGGACAGGCAAGCCGTTCAGCGATTATCTTTTGGAGATTCGGATGGAAAATGCAAAGCGGCTGCTCAGTCAGACCGGCTTAAAAGCCTATGAAATCGCTGAGGAGGTAGGAATCAAAGATCCGCATTATTTCAGTGTGTGTTTTAAAAAGTACACAGGAAAATCTGTAAGTCAATACAGACAGGAACAACAGGAATGAAAGGCTGCCGTAAGCGAGAAAGCGCAGTTTTCAAGTGGAACAAGCGAAAGAGTGTAGGGCCCCTCTTGTCAGAAAAATTCTGGTAAGAGGGGATTTTTCTGTTTGTGTACAAAGCAGGTACCTATGAAAAGGCTCTGCAAAAGAATTTTGCCAAAATTCCAAAGAAATTTGCTCGTTAAAAAGGGGGTTTTTGATATAATGAGGGTACCCTTAATGAAGGAGGGATTATGCGGAAAGGAACCAAAGGCATGTTAGGAGAAAAGTTGATGACGCTGCGGAAGAAGAGTGGTTACAGTCAGCAGGAGCTGGCGGACCGTCTCAAAGTATCGCGGCAGACCATATCGAATTGGGAATTAAACCAGGGAGCTCCATCCATAGGCAAAGCAAAGGAACTGGCGGACATCTATAAGATCAGTCTGGATGATTTGGTGGGAGACGAAGTAGAAGTAGTAGCCAGAAAGAAAAGGGAACCAGATCTGCATGTGCTGAAGAAGCTGGTGGGGAAAATGGTGAAGTTGGAATGTTCAGATATAGATTTGGCTTTAGAGGAAGGGAATGACTTTTTTTCAATAGGAAAAGTAAAAGTGTTGGAAGTAGATGGAGAATGGCTGCGTGTGGAATACCAAAGAACAAAGGAGAAGAGTATTTTTCAGAAAGAGAAAGTGGTTAAATTGATAGAGCTTTCAGCGGTGGAAGCCTTTGAGGTTTTGGAGGAGAAGGAAGTATTATGATAGAATTTTTACTTTTTGTGATGGTGGGACTACTGATCTATCTTGTGACAGACAAGAAAAGGGAGTCAAAGCCTAAGGACCGGAAATCCTATAAGGAGATTCTGCCGGAGTTTTTAGATAAAGAATGTGAGATCAATGTGAACAAACCGCTGTTTTCTATGGATGTTCTGTATACGATGAGAGGTAGGATGGTCGACTTGGATGACGAATGGCTGATGCTGGAACAGGTGAATAAGAAGAAAAAAGTTGTCAGGGTCTTTCGAACTGAATTGGTCTCAGGGATAAAAGAAATCAAGGACTGAGGTTTTATCAGATGGGGAAGACTCCCGCCTCTATAGGCGGTGAGCAAGAAATTAGCATCAGTGGCGGGTGCACCCTCCATCTGATAAACGTTCCGCGAGGATGCGCAGGGATTTGGTGATGAATGATGTCGGTTAATACCGACCCGAATTCCGCACCAAGAATCGCGAGTGAGTCTTGAATTTGGGATTCTCTCAAATTGGTGCAGGAAAAGAGAGGAAGAAAAGGGATAAAAACGCTATTCTTTAATCAGAGGTGATAGAGATGGAATGGATTGACTGTCTGAATCAAGCGATTCGCTATATCGAAGAGCATTTGACAGAAGAGATTGACTATGAGTGCCTGGGAAAAGCTGCGTGTTGTTCGGCTTATCATTTTCAGAGAATGTTTGCTTATATGGCGGAGGTTCCACTGTCGGAATATATACGCCGAAGAAGAATGTCACTGGCAGCAGCAGACTTAAAATGTACGGATGAGAAGGTTGTGGAACTGGCTCTAAAATATGGATATCAGTCACCGACAGCTTTTAACCGGGCATTTCAGAGCGTACACGGAATCACACCTTCAGCAGCGAGAAAAACAGAAGTTCCCGTGAAATCCTATCCTCCTATCAGCTTTAAATTAATGATTAAAGGAGTAGAAGAGATGAATTATCGGTTAGAACAAAAAGAATCTTTGCGGATTGTGGGTGTACGTCGAAAGCTAAGAAAGAAGCTGGAAGAAAATTTTGAGATTGTGCCGAAGATGTGGGAGACAGTGGCAGAAGACGGCACGGTGCCGAGATTAACGGCTTTGATGGACCGGGAGCCGAGTGGTGTCCTGGGGATCAGTTTCTGCCAGGAACCTGAAAACTGGAACTATATGATTGCAGTGTCAAGCGGCCAGGAACCGCCAGAAGGGATGGAAGAGGCTGAGCTTCCGTCTAGAACGTGGGCGATTTTCTCCGGGGAGGGAGAGTGTCCCGGGGCAATTCAGGAACTGGAACGGAGAATCTATACGGAATGGATGACTTCTTCCGGGTACGAATATGACCAGGGACCGGATGTAGAGCTCTATCTCAGTCCGAATCCACAGCAGGCAAAGTTTGAGGTCTGGGTTCCAGTAAAGAAAAAGTAGAAGGATACAAAGTGGGGATGGTGCGCCATCCCCGCTTTGTTTTCCTATCCGATTGCCAAAATGTAGAAAATTGTGCTATATTGTATGCAGACATGGGTGGACGATTTTGAATGAAAAAGCAATGAGGGGGGTGACATGTCCTAATGAAAACCAGGGAAGAAATTATCCGTTATTGCCAGAGTTTTTCGAATGTTTTTGAGGACTATCCATTTGAAGATAAGAACTGGACTTGCATGAGGATACGAAAAAATCACCGGATTTTTGCGTGGATTTATGAGAGGGAAGGATATATTTGGGTGAATGTTAAGTGCGATCCGCAATGGAGAGATTTTTGGAGAACTGCGTATGAGTCTGTAGTGCCAGCGTACCATATGAACAAGGAGCACTGGAATTCCCTGATTTTAGACGGCGAGATACCTGAGGAAGAAGTGAGAAGGATGATAGCGGAGAGCTATGATTTATGTCAGGGCAAGTCCTCCCAAAAGAACGGTTCTCGAGAGTAACCAGGAGGGAGATATATGGGACTGTATACGTGGGATGAGTTGAAATACTTTGTAGAACACTGTAATCGCTGTGATCTGTGCAGGGAACGGCGGAATCCTGTCATGGGGCGTGGGGATTTAAACAGCAGGATTATGCTGATTGCGGAGGCACCCGGCAGGATGGAAGATGAAAAGGGTATACCATTTGTAGGACGGTCGGGAGAAATCCTAGATGAACTGCTGAAATCCGTTTCTCTGAGCAGAGACGAAATTTATATTACAAATATTAATAAATGTCATCCTCCAGGAAACCGTGATCCAGAGGAGGCAGAACAGCAGGCGTGTATGCCTTTTTTGAAATATGAGACGGCTTTGATACGGCCCAAGATCATGGTTTGTCTGGGAAGGATTGCTGCGAGAAAAGTGATTGCCACGGGCTTTCGAATCAGTCGGGAGCACGGTACCTGGATAGAAAGGAAAGGTTTTTTTCTGACGGCTGTATACCATCCTTCTGCTCTGCTTCGGGACCCTTCTAAGGTAGAAGAGACACGGAGGGATTTTCAGGAAATAAAAAGGAAGTTAGAAGAGCTGTCACAGTGATAGAAAAAACTAGCTCCCCAACAACAGTGCGGTAAATTTGCTGCGCTGTAGTTGGGGATTTTTTATGTAATAGGAAAGACCTTGTCACGCTAATGCGTGAAAGCTCTTTCCTATTACATAAACGCTCCGCTAGGGATGCGTACGCCGCAATAAGGTAGTGCACCGCAAGACGGTGTTGCGGTGGCGCGCAAAGTGGGAGTGTACCCCTCAAGATGGAGGGGAAGGAGGAAGATTGCCATTGAATTCTGATAGTAGTATGTGCTTTTCATTCATGTGTCAATATATTTTTTGAGTTTTGAAAAAACAAGAATAATGAGAAATGATATCAGATAATGCCGATTAACAAGCATTATTGGTAAAGATATCTAAAAATATTGAGTTATATTTGTAAAATTGTAAGAATTGACAAAATAAAGAGGTGCGAGTAGTATTATAAATATAATTTATAAATAGTATTTAGAAAAAGAGTTTAGAAATCCTGAATCAGAAAAACATCAAAAATAAAGGCAAAGGAGAGAGTAATTATGGCAAAGAAATTATTCAACACGATCTATGGGCGCAATCTGGTAGGGGAATTGAAGAATATTGTTCAGAGACCTTATCTGGTAGTTACAATGGAAGATCTGTGGGAAACGTTCAAAGAGGAGTTTGACGAGGATTGCATTGTTCATTTTGTGAAGACTCTGGAATATGATGAGATCATGGCGGAAGTGGAGAAGCTTCCAAAATTTGAGGCAGTGATTGGTCTTGGCGGTGGACAGGCTGTAGACTACGCGAAGATGGCAGCTTGGAAGACCCATATGCCGCTGTATCAGGTTCCGACTTCCATTGCCACTAACGCTGTATTTGGTCATCGAGCGGGCGTTCGTTTCAACAGTGTCGTAAAATATGTGGGGTATGTGGAGCCGGTTGCGGTATATGTAGACTACGGTATCATTCAGAGCGGACCGAAAGCGCTGAACAGAAGCGGCGTGTGTGATGTTCTGTGCTACAATAACTCCATGTTTGACTGGAAATACGCGGCAGACCAGGGTAAATGCGAGGAAAAATGGCCGTATGACCAAGAGATGGTGGATGAGGTCAACGAAGTGTTCCAGTCTGTCGTCAATGGTTTGGACGATATCTATGAGCTGAACGAAAAAGGAATCCGTATTCTGACCGAAGGACTCAGATGGGGCGGCGGAGCGTTTCACAACAACGGTTGGAACCCAAGACCAATCGAGGGAAGCGATCACTTCCTGTTCTATACGCTGGAGTACATGACCAAGAAGAAGTTCATCCATGGCCAGCCGGTATGCCTGGGAATTTTCGTGGGCTCTGCGATGGGCAACAATCATCCAGACTGGATTTTAGACATCATTCATAGGGCAGGAGTGGAAATTCGTCCAGAGGGAATGGGATTGACCTGGGACGATGTGTTCGCGGCGATTAAATATGAGAAAGAGTTCCTACCGGCAAACGGCTACTGGTATACGGTAATCAATGATTTTGAGGTGACGGATGAATTCTGTCAGATGATTAAAGATAAAGTGATCGCTAAATATGGAGAATGGGGAAAATAAGAAAGTCTGAATTTTAGAAAGTGATGGGGTAAGTCTATGAAAAGAAATTATGCAAGAGTGTTATTGGCGGCGATGATGGCAGTCAGCTTACTGGGGACGACAGGCTGCGGTGGTGGAGACAAGGAAGCCGAGACAAGTGCAGATACAGCTAGCGAGGATTCTGGTGGAGAAGGAGCAAGAAAATTTGAGGGAACGACTCTTTACATGATTGCTGAGCAACAGAAACCCACAGAGGCACTTCAGAAACAACTGGATGCGTTTACGGAGGAGACCGGTATCACAGTAGATCTGGAGATGGCGCCATACGATAACGTTATTCAAAAAGAGACACTGGCGTTTGAGAGCAAATCTGGCGCTTATGATATCATTGCAGCTCCATATCAGTTCCTAGGAAATCTGGTAGAAAATGAGTATATCCAGCCTCTTAGTACCTTTATGGAAGACGAGTCGCTGAGTATCATCGAAGATTACGACGAGACGGATATCATAGAGAACCTTTGGAACGCATCCGGTGAGTGGGAAGGTGAACTTTATGGCGTACCTTCGAACTCCTGCATAGATATGCTGGCTTACAGAAAAGATCTGTTTGAGAACGAAGAGGAGAGAGCAGCATTCAAAGAAGAATACGGCTATGAGCTGACGGTTCCGGAAGATTGGGATACCTATCGGGATGTGGCAGAATTTTTCACCAGAGAAAAAGGAGAGACCCTGGCAGGTGAAAAACTAAAGACCAATTTCTATGGAGTTTCCATGTGTGGAAAGAGACATGACGCTACCACCTGTGAGTGGCTGAACTATGCTTGGTCTTTCGGTGGCGGGGTGTTTGATGACGAGGGAAATCTGAATATCAATTCTGCGGAATCTGTGGAAGCATTGGAATATTTCTGTGATCTGGCTCAGTTTGCTCCTGAAGGAATTGCAAGCAAGACGTGGGATGAGCAGACAACAGAAATGCAGCAGGGTATCGCGGCTATGTCGGTTTTATTCAATGACAATTACGCGGCTTTGGAGGACCCGGATTCTTCCACGATCGTAGGTAAGGTGGGATATACTACAGTACCTGTGAAAGAAAAAGAAGTTGCTCACTATGGTGGCTGGGGATTCTATATTCCTACAGACTCCAAAAATCCAGAGGTAGCGTGGGTATTTATGCAATGGTTCAACACTCCGGAAGTACAGAAAAATATTGCTCTGGACGGAGGGTTCCCAAACCTACAGTCCTGCTATGAAGATGAAGAATTAAAGGAGATTCCTTATTGGGAGGGCTCTCAGAAAGCATATGAAATCAGTACCACCAGACCGAGAATCGCAGAATGGCCAAAGATGGATGAGATTTTAATGCTTCAGTTATCCAATGCGGTAACCGGTGAATCCACTCCGCAGGAGGCTTTAGATCAGGCTGCGAAAGAGTTCGAAGAGCTGCTGGGCGAAAAGCTGCCCATTCAGTATCAATAATATGACATTGAGGGCGGTGTCACAAAACACCGCTCTTTTTGAAAAAAGGGGGAGACCGACCCATGAAGAAAAAAAGTTTGGAGAATCATTCGCGGTTAGCAGTAGCTTTTCATCTACCGGCATTTTTCGTATTGTCGGTGATTACTTTAGGACCACTGCTTTATACGCTGAAGATTAGTTTCTTTGATTATAAGCTGTCTAGTTCTGGCAGTGAAGATGTGTTTGTGGGACTGCAAAACTATATCAATATGTTCCAGGACGCGGAATTTATGAATTCCATGGCAAAAACGTTTATCTTTATGGCTTGTTCCGTTACTCTGGAAGTCATCATTGGAATCGCTCTGGCCTTGATTTTGAACAGCATACCGAAATTTCGTAGACTGTTCACCTCCTTGACCTTGATTCCTATGATGGTTGCGCCTCTGGTAATCGGTTTGATGTTTAGTTTTTTCCTGAATCCACAGTTCGGGTTGTATGTCTGGCTGGTGGATACCCTGCATCTGCCTTTGCCTACGGTTTTGACAGACGATTCCTTTCTTGCAATGGTGGTTGTGATTCTTATGGATGTCTGGGAATGGGCGCCGTATCTGGGTCTCGTGTTCCTTGCGGGCCTTCAGTCAATCTCAGGAGAATACTATGAAGCTGCGAAAGTAGATGGGGCTACGGCGGGACAGACCTTCCGCTATCTCACGATTCCGCTGATGAAGCCGGTACTGGTCGTGGGAATCCTGCTCAGAGCGATGGAGACATTTAAAGAGTTTGACAAACCATACATTTTGACAGGCGGCGGGCCTGGAAACGCGACGGAAGTCATTGATATCTATACATACCGTCAAGCATTCGTATCTTTTAACTTTAGCTATGCGGCGGCGATCTGTGTCATTTTGTTTATTGTACTTTTGGCCTTCGGTATGATTTACCAGAGAATTGCAATGAGAGGTGATGACTGATGAGAAAAAGTAGAATTCGGAAAAATATAGTGTTATATGTAATTTTGATTATATTTCTGGTCATTACCTTGCTGCCTTATTTCTGGCTGGTTTTGACCTCGTTTAAGACAAGGGTAGACTCCTTTGCGATTCCGCCTAAGATTTTCTTCAGTGCTACGCTAGACAACTACAAAGCGGCCTTTTTGGACAAGGGCTTCTTGATGAATTTAAAGAACAGTATCATCATTATGCTGTTTACCGTAGGGATTGGTCTGGCGCTGGGACTTCCATCATCCTTTGCCTTCTCTAGATTTAAGACCCGAAAAGATCAGGTATTGTTGAACTACTTGTTGGGAACGCGTTTTACACCGGTTGTGGTTCTGGCTCTTCCATTGTATCTTCTGATGAGTAAGATAGGGATGTTAAACAGCTATGTGGGAATTATCGTGGCTCATGTGGCGTTCAATCTTCCGTTTGTAATCTGGATGATGAAGGGATTTTTCGACGCGATTCCTAAGGAGATTGATGAGGCAGCCAGGGTGGAAGGTTACTCTTGGTTCAAAGTTTTCTTAAAGATAGACATTCCCTTGGTGAAAAGTGGACTGGCGGCGACGGCCGTGTTCTGTGCGATCAACTCATGGAATGAGTTCTTGATGGCGTTGATTCTGACAGGGCGTGATACGGTGACTATGCCAGTGGGTGTGCCGGGCTTGCTGACTCCCCAGGGAACTATTTGGGGACAGGTATCCGCAGTAGGAACGGTTATCACAATTCCTGTGCTGATCTTCGCGATTTTAGTACAGAAGCATATGATTGCAGGTATGACGATGGGAGCTGTGAAATAGTAGAAAAGTGCAAAGATACAGTTAAATAAATGGATTGGGCCGGTAAAGCAGCCGAAGGTGTTTGAATGAAGATTTATAAAGTGAAGAATTATGACGAGATGAGTAAAAAGGCAGCGGCCATCCTTGCAGCTCAGGTTGTGATGAATCCTAGGAGTGTTCTGGGGTTGGTGATAGGGTCTACACCTGTAGGAACCTATGAGTATCTGTGAAAATGGTACCATCAGCTAATTTTGGACTTTTCAAAGATCAGGACGATGAGTCTGGACAAGTACAGGAGAATTTCCCGGGATAACGGCCAAAGCTACTACTCTTTTATGAAGGAAAAACTGTTTTACCATGTGAATACAAGGAGGAGAACACATATATTCCGGATGAGGAGGCTCTGTCGAAAGTGGAACTGTAAGGTGAGAAGAGAGAAGAAGGAGATGTTGATATGACAACATTAGAGAGGGATAAGAAGTATTTAATCCAATGCTATACGACGGATGACGTTGTGTTTTCCAAAGGCAAAGGAATATACATGTACGATGAAAACGGAAAGAAATATCTGGATTTTTCAGGACAATTTTCCGCATGTACACTGGGACATGGAAATGAGGAGATGATAGAAGCCCTAAAAGAACAGTTGGAAAAATTAGTCTCGGTGACTTCCTGTTTTGCGACAGAAGAGAGAGCTGCTCTGGCAGAAAAAATGGTGGAGATATCACCGGATGGATTGGATAAGGTGATGTTTGGGTGCACTGGTTCAGATGCCAACGAGTTTGCGTTGAAATTAGCGAAATATTTTAGAGGAGGCGGGAGGATTATCTCCTTTAGAAGAGGATTTCACGGTTCTACGGCGGGGGCTGCTGCCGCCACCGGAAAATCGGAGATGATTCAGGAAAACTCAGGGATTTCTGAGCTGCTTCCCAGAGGATTTGTGCATTCTGCCCCACCTTACTGCTATCACTGCGATTTTGGAAAAGAACCTGATACGTGTGGAATGCAGTGTCTGAAATATCTAGAGCAAACCATGCTACACGAGGGAGGAGACAGGATTGCGGCAGTGATTTCAGAGCCGATTTTCGCGGCGGGCGGCGTCATTGTTCCACCGAAAGGTTTCTGGAAAGGCGTGCGTGAGCTGTGTGACAAATACGGAGCGTTGCTGATCTTTGACGAGGTGGTGACGGGAATCGGCCAGACAGGTTCAATGTTCGCCTGTCAATATGAAGGAGTGACTCCTGACATTTTGGTGACAGGAAAGGGGCTCACGAGCGGTTATGTGCCAGGGTCGGCAATCTTGTGTCGCAGACAGATCGGAGAGGCTATGAGCAAGATCAGTCTGCACGGACATACGCATTCTTGTTATCCCCTGACTTGTCGGAGCGCACTGAAAAATCTAGAGATTATTCAGAGAGAAAATCTGGTGGAGAACAGCCAAGTGGTGGGAGAGTATCTGCATAAGAAACTTCTCGCTCTGAAAGACAAATATGATGTGGTTAAGGATGTACGTGGCCGTGGCCTGCTCCAAGGTATCGAGATAGAAGGCAGCCAAAACACGGACAAATTCGCTCTAGGACAGGAGTTGTATGAGACCATGCTCAGAAACGGACTGATCACGGAACTAGAGAGTCGCAAGAATCTGGAAAATGTGGTTGTGGTCATGCATCCGGCGCTTATCACTTCAAAGGAAAATGTCGATGAGGCAGTCGAAATCATTGACAAGTCTCTGTCAGCTTGTTTAAAATAATTTAGATAAGCGAAAAATGACACAGAAGTGACAAGCTTAGATCGGGGGGAGGTTGATACAATATGGCGACAGAGAAAAAGCAGGTTCTGACAGTAAAGAGTATTCGAAGCGTGAATACGGGAAATATTCTTCAAAGCATTATGGCAAATCGAAATAGCACCAGAAGTATGCTGGCAAAAGAGAATAAAATCAGTCTTATGACAGTGAAACATGTGGTGGATGATCTGATAGCAGCGAAAATTCTGGTAGAGAAAGATTCCTGCAATGCAGATGTGGGGAGAAATCCTAAAGTGTTGGAGATTGCGGAAAATTATGGAAATATTGTGTGCGTGAACCTCACCTCCGAGGATGAAATCAGTTTTCTGATATACGATATTTATGAAAAACTTATAGAAGAGCAAAGCATCTCTCTTACAAGTGGAAAACCTTACAGAGAGGGACTGCTGATGGCTATTGAGGCTGTCAAAGATAAGTTGAAGTCAGTCTCCACGATGACTGTAGGCATTGCGGTGTTTGTGCCAAGTGCCTACGATGAGAAGGTGGATCTGGTCAACTACGATCTGATAGCGGATTTTAAAGAACTGCATATCAGGTCATTGTTTGAAGAAGAATTCGGATTAAAAAATGTATTGATACTTCATGATGTATTTGCGGCGGCGAGATCGGAGTATGACAGTTTGAACCCGGAGATGGAGAGCCAGTTTTATTTTTATTGTGGCTATGGAGTCGGGGGATATTTTATTCATAAAAATGAGGCTGTGGCGGGCTCAGAAAATATGGCCGGGGAAGTGGGAAAGATGTTAGTTTCCATGGAAGGGGAAGGCGGCAGCTGTGTAACTTTGGAGGATGTCGTATCTATTTCTGCTGCAAAGAGAAAGATGAAAGAGTGTGGTATGGACATGCACTTTTCGGAAATGCTGGATATGTATCAGGACAGGGATGAGAGAGCAGTGGAATTACTCACGCCAATTTTAAATACGATATCCAAAGTACTGTACAATCTCTTGTGGGTGTATAATCCAACAAGAATCGTAGTGGACAGCTGCAAGAGTGGTTACAGTGAAATTATTGCAGAGCATTTCAAAAATTTTATGGAAGAGATGAGAAATGATGCAATCCCCATTCACGTGCAGATTAGACAGGCCAGATATAACGAGTATCATATGATGAGGGGCTGTTTTTATATGGTGAGAAATGCGTGGATTGAGGAGATTGCTGATTTTGTGCAGTGATGGCTCGCAGATGCATCAGGAGAAGTAGGAATGGAGTAATATGGAGAGCGTGATTATCGGAATTGACTTAGGAGGGACCAATCTGCGGATTGGGGCTGTGACGTCTGATAATGAGATGATAGCTCCTTTTGTGCTGAAAAGTTCGATTGTTGCGGATGCAGAGAAGCCAGTGGAAAAGATCTGTGAGATCATCGCAGACTACAGTGAAAAAAATAGGATACGAAAGATAGAAGCAATCTCTATTGGGGTGCCTTCTTCTGTGGAAAATGATAAGGAGACGGTAATCTGTACGACGAATATTCGTAATCGTGCAGGAGAGGTGGTTTTTTCCCATATGAATGTGGCAAAAGATATAAAAGAACGCTTTCATGTTCCTGTGTTTATCAATAACGATGTCAATAATATTTTATTGTATGATATCATGGCTAATGGGCTGGAAGAACAGAAGGTTGTGGTGGGAATTTATATCGGGACTGGTGTAGGTGCGTCAGTGGTGATAGACGGCAAGCCGTTAGAAGGCAAAGATGGGGCGGAGCTGGATTTGGGGCACATTCCTTACTTTGGGGGCACGATTTCTTGCAGCTGCGGAAAAGTGGGCTGCTGTGAATGCTACGCTTCCGGGTGGAGGCTCCAGGAAATCCGCAAGGAGTTTTATCCGGAAACTCAGATACAGGATATGTTCACTTTGCACAAGGAAGAAAAACCATTGAAAGAGTTTATACAGGCATGTGCCAATGTATATGCGATTATGGCCACTATCTTTAACCCAAATACAATGGTTGTGGGCGGAGGAGTGATGGAGATGGCGGATTTTCCGAGAGAGGAATTTGAGGCTGCTGTGAACCAGAACACGGGGACAGATGTGATGTCCTATGGATTTGATTATCTGTATTCCAAGGGAGATGTGGGAAAAGGTGTCATCGGTGCGGCTATTTTCGCGAGAAAACGGCTGAAGGATAAACGGTCGGACACATGAAAAAAAGAAGATTTCGGAAAATGTCATGGCGGCACTGGAGTCAGAGAACTTCAGTGCCGTCTTGCGAGATAAGCCCGGCAATTGGCAGTGCTGTGAGCTGGAGATCAAAGAGGAAGGTCTCTCTTGGTGAAATGAATGCCTCCCGCTGCACATAAAAGCAGTCCAAGGAGCCCAAGAATTCCACAGAACAGAAAAGCCTCGCTTTTTCCTGCGGCCAATTCTTCTGTCTTGAGTAGGCTTTCGATGGTAAAGTATTTTAGGAATTTAAGATCGCCTCCCATGTTCGCTAGCATCTGTAAAAAGAAAAACAGGACAGGAATTCCACTGCCGAATATATAATAATATTTGGAATCGCTGAACAGGCAGGCGAAAAAGAAAGCAATTCCTGTCTGGGCCAGCCAGAGCATCAGTGTTCCGATATTGAGGACGAGGTATTTGGATGTATTCAGCTCACCGGGAAACATAGCCTCAGAGGACAAAATTCCCACTGTTGTGACGCAGATCATACAAAAAATCAGATACAAAATCATAGAGATGATCTGTGTACAGATGATTTTTTTCCTGGAATTAGGCGTGGCCAGCAGACAAGCCATAGATCCCCTGTCAATGTATCTCATGACCAGTTTGTTTACCATGATGATGATAAAAATCAAGGGAAATAGTCTCATGATGAATCCGTAGAGATAAATCTGAATCCATTCGATCAGATTTGAGGCAATTCCAGTCATACCTACCGCAGACATCATTTGAGGTATTGCTTCCTGATAGTCGTTCAACATATCGGCTAGTTCAGGGTTATACATATAGATAATCACTGTTGTGTACATCGTAATCAACAGGAAAACGATTGCAAATGGAAGCAGACAGGATGTAAAGTTGCGTCTCATAAGACGAAAACTAAGCATTTTTATGTCCTCCTTCCCCATAATAATGCAGAAATAGCTCTTCCAAGCTCTGTGTCTCGGTCTGAAGATCTGTCGGCTGATAATTCGCCAGCACTCTCAGAGTATTTGGCAATTCCTTTTTTACCCGTATCTGAACTTTTCTTCCACAGACGTTTATGATGTCTAACTGCTCTACGGCAGCCAGTCTTTGTGCAGATTCTTTGTCGTGCAGCGTCACGGTATAGATTCGATTTCTAAGCTTGGACAGCTCTTTCATCTGCACAATGTCTACCAACCGTCCTTCTCGGATGATTGCTGTCCGATTGCAGGTTTTTTCTACTTCTTCAAAAATATGAGAAGACATGAAGACCGTGCTGCCTTTTTTCTTTCTTTCCAGAAGCAGCTCTACAAAACGGTTTTGCATAAGAGGGTCTAGACCGCTAGTGGGCTCATCTAATATCAGAACAGAGGGGTCTCCCATGAAGGCAGCTACCAATCCAATCTTTTGCTTCATTCCTTTTGACATTTTTTTGATTTTTCCTCTAGGATTCAGCTCGAAACGGTACAGGAGATCACGGATGGAGGAACGATCTCGGATTCCTTTCATATCTGCGATAAAATTTAAATAGGAAATCCCCGACATGTCTTCTATAAATGCGATTTCACCGGCCAGATATCCCACAGACTGCTGGATAAGGGCTGCCTGTGAAAAACAGTCTTTTCCCATGATCTGGCAGCTTCCTGATTGCGGCTTCACAAAGCCCATCAGATGTCGAATCGTTGTGCTTTTTCCGGCTCCGTTCGGGCCGAGGAAACCAAAGACCTCTCCCTGTTGGACGCCAAAGGACAGATCAAAAATTCCTTTGCCGTTTCCGAAATTCTTAGTCAAATTAGTCAATTCTATGAATGGTGGTACCATCCTGTATACTCCTCTCCTATTAGGAAGTTTTCATACACCTTTGTTCGGCGGAGAACTTTCTTCTAATTAGCTTTATTTTAATCCGATTTTCTATTTTTTCAAGACTTCTGATACACTTTTATAAATTCTTAATGTACGTGTAAATCCGGCAGACTTTCCTATTTTATACTCTTCCTTTAAAAATCTGGGGGAAATATGGAGAGCAAACGACCTTTATACCATAATATTCCACAATATAGAAATACCCCGGCATCTCAGGAAATGTGTCCTGGCGCCGGGGGGATTTAGACTCGTCTCTTTCTCAGTGTGTGATTCCAGTTTTGGCGAAGTCCTATGAAACTTACAACACCCACGTAACAGCCTACCACAAGGCCGACTACACCGATGTCTACGAAATCCATATTGGTGACTGCTGTCAGAAGCATTATGCATAGACCGGTCATCCCCACAGTGGAAAAGATTGAATTCATAATAGATATTATCTTACGGTACATCCTTCACCCCTCCATTAAAAACAAATGTTCGGAACTTATGTTCTAATCATATCACTGTTTGTTTTAAAATGCAAGAGAAAAAACGAATATATGTTCTGCTGTAGGCGCGCAAAGTGAGTCGTGCCCCTCAAGATTGATATTTTCTGCTCACTATGACATACAATTTTGATAAATTTTTTGCGTACTGAGTCATCAATATGGATAGGTTTTTCTCACCTTCTATGTACCGTTGATACTTCATGCCTTCGATGCTCTTAATTCTTTTTTCTTTTTGCAGATGAAGCATTTCCTGGATAGAATTTAACACGTAATCTGTGTAGCAGATATATTGCATCATATTCTGCCGTGTCTGTGGCTGCCATTTTTTGCGGTTAGACAAAAAGAGCATTTGTTCCATCTCCGACAACATTCTCCAGCAGAGTCCGAGAATTCTCCGATAATAAGGCTGTTCTTCTTGTACTACTTTCGGCAGATATTGTTCAATCTGGTCATAAACCATGTGATATTGAATCTGAGCATCACAGACTCTCCAATAGTCCAGAGAGTTTGTCAGTGTGTTTTCGAGAAATCTCAGATACATGTGGTGCATATGGAAAATCATTTTCCAGTTATAGCGAAACTGTGTTCCCAGACTTGTGGGAAAAAAGAATTGGTTTACCAGCAGAACCAAAAGCACCGCCACGGCTACGTAGATCATTCTCAGCTCCAACGCTAAAGTCTCCTGCATAGCCATTGTCGTCATAGACAGCGCAAAACAGGTGACAAACACCGCATGAATTCTGGTTCCAGGAGTGGCCGTGTACATACAAGCTACCATGATACTCGCCACAATAAAATGGTCAAGTGTACTGTGGCAGAAGGATAAGATAAACATCATTAAAATGCAGCCTGCGGCAGTACCCACGAAACGTGTCTTCATTCGATATTTGCTGTCTTCGTACATCGGTCTTAACAAAAGAAAAGCATTCATTGCCAGCCAATAGCCATGGTCCGCGTCAACCAAGATGTTATAGGACATGCCGACCAATAGGATGATGCTCATCCTAAGTGCAAAGCGCATCTCAAAGGCGTCTAATTTCATCCGGTATAGAAATCTTTCTTTGAGCCGCTGTTTTAGAGGAACCTTCCAGTTTTCATCTAGGATTTGATCTTCGTCCAGGTGGATTTGATCTAAGATCAGGAGAAACATTCTCAGAAAATTGGTGGCTGAGTGATAAAATTCTTCTTTCTGCTGCCGTGTCTTTAAGAGAAGCTTCTTTCCTTTTTTCTTTAATTCCTCTGTGTCCTGGTTCCAGAAATCTATATCTCCAGCCTCTTTCATGTAAGCAGACAGCTGTAACGCCAATGCTTTGGCCGTCTCGTTTTCAGGCAGAAAGTTTTTGTACTGGCCTGAAACGAAGTAGACGCATCGGTGGAAAAGCAGAGCGAACATATAACGCACTTTTCCCTGTGCAGTCACAATGTGTTTTCTTCCCCGCTTTTGATAGGCGTCTTTGTACAGACTCTTCTGAATCTGGAACAACTGTGCCGTCTCTGCCTCTGTGTCTTCTCCCCGCGCCGTTTTTTCCAGAACGTCGGCCAATAGCTGAAGTCCATGCTGCTCTGTGTGGTCTTCTGGTATGACACCGCGTTTTTGTGAGTAGGCGCAGACGATGATGAAGAAAAAGAAAAGACTGTAGAGCATAGCTTCCATCTGCTGGAAAAAGCCACTCCATCCCACAGGCATAAGTTGTAGGAAGGTGAAAGTCATCAGGCTCGAGAAATACCCCAGTTGGTTAAACTGGGAAGCCTTCGAAAAGATCAGCCAAAATGGAACCACCAAATTCAGTGCCAGACAAAGCGGTAGATTTAAGGTGGCAAAGAATGCTAAGATCTCCAATAAAATTTGTTGAAACATCATGGCGAACAAAGACGGGACGGTCGGCTGTTTTTGGTAGGTCACCTGAAATAACACTGTGACCAGAGACACGATCATGACATGTTGAATGCCAAATAGTCCTATTACACTGTAAAATAAGGCTAAAAAAAAGATAATCACCGGCAGTGCTTTCAGAAATTTCTTCTTAATACCTCTGATATATGTACAGACTGCCGGATAGTTTAGTTTTTGCAAGTGCTGTACACCCCCTGTTTGCTACCCTATTTTATGTTATAGGAAAGCGCTTTCATGCATTAGCGTGACAAGTCCTTTCCTATAACATAAATGTTCCGCTAAAGACGCATGCAAAGTGGCGCAGCGCCCCTCAAAACTGAGGGGATAGAAGGAAACTGAAGTGGGCTTGCCTATTTTGTTATTCTAGCATATTTTCGATTGCTAAGAAAGTAGTATGGCTGAATCGCTACAGAATTCTTGCCCAGAGAGGAATGGTCAAAACGGAAACGGCGGTGGAGAATATAACTAGATTCGTGGCGAACTTTTCATCAGAATGGTATTTTAAAGCCAGCATACTCGTTGTCGCTCCCGCAGGCATGCCGGCCAGAAGAGTGCTGACACCGACCACTTTCTCAGGCAGCCCCAGCCAGGTACAGGGCAGATACACCAGCGCAGGGATGATGAGAAGCCGAATCACCGTGTAGATGATAATATCCCGGTCTAGGATTTCTTTTAGGCGGATATCCGATACGATCATACCGATTACCAACATAGACAGAATCGTATTGCAGTCGCCCAGATTTCCCACGAAGGTTTTAACAGCGGTGGGGAGGGGGCACTGAGTCAGCATCAGCAGTAGTCCGATTTCACAGGCTATGATGCAGGGGTGAAGGAGGACTTTCTTTAATATTTGTTTTTTGTCGATTTCTTTGGAGAAAATCGCGAGCCCTTCCGACCACATGACGATTCTCTGCGGTATCAGGTAGATGGATGCCAACGCGAGTCCCATCTGCCCATAGACGCCTTCTGCGACCGGATTTCCCAGAAAGCCGGCGTTTGAACAGATAATACCGAATTGCAGGCTTTTGCTCCTGTCTGTCTGCATTTTTCCATACAGCAGTTTGGCCAGCAAAATGCAGCCAAATTGCAGGAACATAGAGATTAGCAGAATACTTAGAAAGCTGTGAAGTATTTTCGTGTTAAATTCAATCAAAAAAGATTTGATAATATTACAGGGAAGAATCAAGTTTACAACCAGGTCTGTAATCCCTTCTTTTCCTCTGTCTCCCACAAGCCCCAGTCTTCTCACTGCAAATCCTGTGAGAATCAGAAAAAACATTGTCATTTCCAGAGAGATCATATTGTCCATATCGTCACCGTCGCCGTGCATTATTTTCGTATCAAGCTATTTTCTTATTATACTCCCAATACCTATTACATCACAAGCCCTGTAAGGATTTTCGAGCGCCAGGTTGACAATTTAGGAAAAATTGTTTACTCTGTAATTAGTCCAAAAATGGACTATAAAAATGAATCGGCAATAGGGAGGAAGAGATATGAATGATCCACACAGTCAGGTAAAGGAATATTATGAGCTTTGGCGGGAGATGAACTGGATGTATGAGGACTGGGCGAAATCTTTCGGGATATCTTACTATGCCTTTTTGACGCTGGAAGCGGTCTGGGAAGACAGGGAGGAATGCAGCCAGAAAAAAATCTGTCAGAAATGTCTACTGTCTAAGCAGACGGTGAATATGATTTTGAAAGAATTTCAGGAAAAAGGATTTTTATACTGCACTTCTTCGCAGACAGACCGGCGTGTAAAGCTGATTCATTTGACAGAAAAGGGAGAAAAATACGTCGGTAGTATGGTTACTAGGGTGCAGGAGCTGGAAGAAAGCGTGATGAGAAGAATGGGGCCTGACAGAAGTGAAGCGATGCTGGAGAATACACGGCTGTATGTGAGGTATTTCAAAGAAGGCTACGGAGGTATTTAAAATTGAAAAAGAAATTTTTTAGCTATGTTATTCCGTCGATTCTGGGTTTCGCGCTTTCTGGAGTCTATGCGATTGTGGATGGATTTTTTATCGGCAACAGCATCGGTGACGCAGGTCTGGCGGCGATCAGCATCGCCTATCCGATCACGGCTTTTTTACAGGCGATGGGCACGGGAATCGGAATGGGAGGAGCGGTTCACTTTTCCATCAGCTTTGGGAGAAGAGACTACGAGGCTCAGAAGCGATTTTTCAGTGGGACGATTCTGTTGATGCTTTTAGCTAGTATTTTGACAGTGGGTGTATTGCTGCTTTCTAGCGAGCAGATTCTTCGCATGTTTGGAGCAAAAGGAGAACTGCTTATACTGGCGGAGGAATACATAAAGTACATCATATATGGGGCGGTATTTCAGATTCTAGGAACTGGACTTGTACCAATCATCCGCAACACCGGCAGCTCTTTTGGAGCGATGACTGTCATGATTGCTGGATTTTTGACCAATATCATCCTGGATTATCTGCTGGTGTGGGTACTGCCTTACGGCATGGCTGGGGCGGCTGTGGCTACAATCATCGGGCAAGCGGTGACGATGCTTATTTGTATAGCGCTGCTCTTAAGAAAGAGGATTCGTGCCACGGTACATTTTCAAGGGAGGTTTCAGCATACTCTGGTCACCATCTTTAAGACAGGAATCTCTCCTTTTGGATTGACTTTTTTACCGAATATTACCTTAATTTTCATGAATAAAAGCGCCATGATTTTTGGCGGCGAGAGCGCAGTGGCTTGTTATGCAGTGATCGCCTATATCACAGCGATTATTCAGCTTCTGCTTCAGGGAGTCGGGGATGGCAGCCAGCCGTTAATCAGCATTTACTACGGGGAAAAGGTATTTGGACAGATGAGACAGATCTGCAAGATGGCATACGGTTTTGCTACGGCGGTGGCATTGGGATGCATGGCGGCGGTCTTTTTGCTGAGGGGGCAGCTTCCGATTTTATTTGGGACTTCCGAGGATATCTCGCAGATGGTCTACATGGCGCTTCCATTTTTTATTGCAGGTTTTCTCTTTGTGGGAGTTTCCAGAACTACCACGTCTTATTTTTACGCGACGCATGAGAATATTTTCGCAAGTATTCTGATTTATATAGAACCTGCTCTGCTGCTGGCAATTCTCAGCACGGTACCCAGAGTCGTCGGTCTGACTGGTGTCTGGCTTGCCGTTCCCTTGACACAGATGCTGGTCTGCGGCCTAAGTGTGGTCTTGATGAGGCGGAAGCGTACTGTTCACTCATTTGCGGTTCATGAGCAGTAACACGCTTCGCGATTCTGAAAAGGGATAGTGGATTTACTCGAAAAGAATTCTATGTTAGAATTGAGGGATATCAAAGATGCCAAGAGGAGAAAGAGTATGAAACTTTTGATTATCAGACATGGAGATCCGAATTATAGTATCGATTCTCTGACGGAGAAGGGTTGGCGGGAGGCGGAATATCTCTCTGAAAGATTATCGGGTATGGATATAAAGAAATTCTACGTGTCTTCAATGGGACGTGCAAAGGATACTGCGTCTTTTACTTTGAAGAAAATGGGACGTTCCGCAGAAGAATGTAAATGGCTTCGGGAATTCGCGCCCCTGATCTGCCATCCCGGCGAGAAAGAAGAAAAAATTGTCTGGGACTGGCTGCCTCAGGACTGGACAAAAGAAGAGCGGTTTTATCAGAAGGACCATTGGTTTGAGCCGGAACTGCTCCGGGAGGCGAAAGTGCGCGAAGAGTATGAGTGGGTGACCGGTGAGCTGGACCGCCTTTTGGAGAGACACGGTTATGTGCGGGAAGGAAATTACTATCGTGTCAGGGAGGCGAATACGGACACCATCGTATTTTTCTGCCATTTTGGACTGGGATGCGTATTGCTGTCGCATCTTCTGGGAATCTCTCCCATGGTGTTGTGGCATGGTTTTTGCGCGGCTCCCACGTCGATTGCAGAGGTGGTGACCGAGGAGCGCCGAAAAGGAATCGCCAGTTTTCGGATGAGAGCATACGGAGATACTTCACACCTGTACGTGAAGGGGGAAGAGCCTTCAAACTCTGCGCGCTTCTGCGAGTGTTATGATAATGTACAGGAAAGACATGACTGATAAAGGACTGCCGCCGCGGGAATGAGAAACGGCATATAAGAATGGATTTTGGACGGCGGCTGAGAATAGGAGCAAGATGATCGGGAAACCAGAAGAAATATTAAAGAGTATATTCGGTTACGATTCCTTTCGGGAGGGTCAGGAGACCTTAATCAAGAGTACGCTTCAGGGAAGGGACTGTCTGGGGATTATGCCCACCGGAGCCGGGAAATCTGTCTGTTTTCAGGTGCCGGCTCTGCTTTTTTCAGGAATCACACTGGTGATTTCACCGTTGATTTCTCTGATGAAAGACCAGGTGACTTCTCTGAATGATCTGGGAGTCCACGCCGCCTACATCAACAGCTCGCTGACGGAAGGACAGTACCGCAAGGCGATGGAGTACGCCTCTTACGGCAGGTACAAATTGATCTATGTGGCCCCGGAGCGGCTGATGACGGAGTCTTTTTTAGAACTGGCCAGGAAGATAGAAATTTCCATGGTCGCTGTGGATGAGGCGCACTGTATCTCGCAGTGGGGCCAGGATTTTAGGCCCAGCTATCTGAAGATCGTGGACTTCATCGAGCAGCTGCCCAAAAGGCCCGTCATTGCTGCGTATACGGCGACGGCCACCAAGGCAGTCAAGGAGGATATCCTGTGCATTCTGGGTCTGAGGCAGCCGGAAGTGGTTGTCACCGGCTATGACAGAAAAAATCTGTATTTCGCGGTGGAAAAACCAAAAGATAAGCTGGCGGCGCTGTTAGGCTACCTGGGGAAACATTCGGGAAAGAGCGGAATCATCTACTGCAGTACCAGAAAGGCCGTGGAGGAGATTTATGAGGCGCTTTTGGCCCAGGGCTGTCCCGTGGTCAGATATCATGCGGGGCTGAGTGAGGCAGAGCGCAGAAAAAGTCAGGAAGCTTTTCTCTACGACGAGAGACCAGTCATGGTGGCGACGAACGCTTTCGGCATGGGAATTGACAAGTCGAATGTGCGATTCGTGGTGCACTATAATATGCCGAAGGATATCGAGAGCTATTACCAGGAGGCCGGGCGAGCTGGAAGAGACGGTGAGCCGGGGGAATGTGTGCTGTATTATTCCGGAAAAGATGTGAAAATTCAGGAATTTCTGATTGAGCAGCAGCCGGAGAATGAGGAGTTAGGCCGGTCTGAGAACGCCTTGATACGGGAGCGCAGTCACGAACGGTTAAGGAGAATGACTTTTTACTGTTTCACCAATGAGTGCCTCCGAGATTACATTTTGCGGTATTTCGGGGAGTACGGCAGTGCCTATTGCGGAAACTGTAAAAATTGTCTGACAGAATTTGAGTCCATAGATGTGACAGAGGATACAAGAGTTATCCTGGAGTTTGTGCAGTCAAGTGGAGAAAGATATGGGATTCAGGCAGTGGTGGATGGAGTGCACGGGTCAGAGAGTGCAAAAGTGCAGAAGTTCCGATTACAGCAAAACCCTTATTACGGTGTGCTAAGACATAGAAGTCTGGTCCGTTTAAAACAGCTAGTCAATGATCTATTGGTGAAAGGTTGCTTGGACTTGACAGGAGGCAGCTATCCGATTCTGAAGCTGACGGTGTTAGGGCGAGAGATTCTCTACGGGGAGAAGGTACAGACCATTGTCTTAAAGCTGCCAAAAGAACGGGAGGCAGCTCAGAGAAAGAAAAAGACTGCCAAAGACATATCGCAGCCGGGGCGCCCAGAATTGTTTGAGTTGCTGCGCAAAAAGCGGTATGAGATGGCTCAAAAAGCCCATGTGCCGCCGTACATTATTTTTTCTGACAAGACTCTAAGGGAGATGAGTGTTCATCTGCCGGCAGATCAGAATGCTATGCTTCAGATCAATGGGGTAGGCGGCCACAAATTAGCAAAATATGGCGGAGAATTTATGGAAGTGATTCGGGAGTACTGCCAGAAGAATCACAGAGAGAACGGAAGAGGAATGGGAGATGAAGAGTAAAATGACGAAAGAGAAACTGGCGTTGGAGATTATAGATAGACTGAAAAAAGAATATCCAGACGCAGGCTGTACGTTGGACTACGAGGATGCCTGGAAACTGCTGGTGAGCGTTCGGCTGGCCGCGCAGTGTACAGATGCCAGGGTAAATGTGGTGGTACAGGGATTGTATGAGAAATATCCCACGGTACACGATTTGGCCCAGGCGGATGTGGCGGATATCGAAGAGATTGTAAGACCCTGCGGATTGGGAAAGAGTAAAGCACGGGATATCAGCGGCTGTATGAAGATGTTGGAAGAGGAATACGGCGGCCAGGTGCCTGCCGATTTTCAGAAGCTGTTGAAATTGCCTGGGGTGGGAAGAAAGAGCGCGAATTTGATTATGGGAGACGTATTCGGAAAGCCGGCAATTGTCACGGACACACACTGTATTCGGCTGGTGAACCGGATGGGACTCGTAGATCAGATTAAGGAGCCAAAGAAAGTGGAGATGGCTTTATGGAAGCTGATTCCGCCGGAAGAGGGAAGTGATTTTTGCCACCGTCTGGTCTATCATGGAAGAGATGTCTGTACAGCGCGGACGAAGCCTCACTGTGAGAAATGCTGCGTGAGAGATCTCTGCGAGAGAAACGGCGTGGAAGATTAAAATTGGCGAAAATGTGCAGGATAAAAAAGAATAGGGAAAAATACGATAGATTTGGAATATAGACGAAGAGGGAATCGTATGTTTGGATATGTGACCATTTGTGAACCTGAATTGAAAGTAAAAGATCTGAGAAAGTATAAGGCGTATTACTGCGGGCTGTGCCAGGAGCTGAAGGAGGCTTATGGGGCAGTTGGGCAGATGACGCTGACCTATGATATGACCTTTGTGATTGTACTGTTGACTTCCCTGTATGAGAGTCAGACAGAGTTGACGGAACATCGCTGCAAAGTTCATCCGGTGAAGAAGCAGAAGATGCTTCGAAACGAGATCACGCAATACGGCGCGGACATGAATATCTTGCTGACTTACTATAAGTTGGCGGACGACTGGATTGACGAAAAGAGCATCCGAAGCCTGCTGGGAAATGGTTTTCTGCGCAAGAGAGCGAGAGAAGTGATACGCAGATATCCCAGACAGAGCAAGGCGATTCGCCGTTCACTCAGGGAGTTGTCCAAGTGTGAGCAGCAAAACAGCATGGACTTGGATAAGACTGCAGGCTGTTTTGGAGAGCTGATGGCGGAACTTTTTGTCTATAAGCGGGACATGTGGGAAGAGCGTCTGCGAAAAATCGGATTTTATCTGGGGAAATTTATCTATCTGATGGATGCCTATGAGGATTTGGAGGAAGATCTGCAGAAAGATTGTTACAATCCTCTGAGAAAACTCAGCCAAAGGGAAGACTACGAAGAGGAAATAAAGAGAATTCTCTGCATGATGATTGCGGAATGCTGTGCGGAATTTGAGAAGCTTCCCTGCCTATTAGATGTGGACATTTTGCGCAATATCCTGTATGATGGTGTGTGGAATCATTACAAAAATATTCAGAAAAAACTCATGGACGGAAAGGAAAAGAAAGATGTCTAAGAACCCGTATGATGTGTTGGGGATATCCCCGGATGCATCGGATGATGAGATAAAGAGAGCATACAGAGACCTTACCAAAAAATACCACCCAGATGCCAATGTAAACAATCCTCTGGCAGAGCTGGCTGAGGAGAAATTTAAGGAGGTCCAGGAAGCTTATGACGAGATTATGAAGCAAAGAGAGTCTGGCGGCGGATATTCTGCTTACGGTTCTTCTGCTTATGGCGGAGGCGCCTCTTACAATGGCAGCCCGGATGTGGAGATGCAGGCTGTCTTTAACTACATTAACAGCAGACATTACCGGGAGGCATTGAATCTTTTGAATCGTATGCCAAACAGGAATGCGATGTGGTATTATGCCAGCGGCGCGGCGAACGCGGGAATCGGAAACAACGTGGTGGCTAGGGAACACGCGGCCCAAGCCGTAAACATGGAGCCGAATAATCTACAGTTTCGCCAACTTTTGAATCAGTTGGATTGGAACAGCCAAAGATACCAGAACAGTCCGTACGGGGGTGGATATGGGACAGGTGGAAGCTCTTGTGGAACTGGAAATGTCTGCTGCGATTTGTGGTGTGCGGACAGTTTATGTGAGTGTATGGGAGGAGATCTTTGTTCATGCATGTAAGGGCAAGAGCGATAGCCTTCGGCGGCTTGGCTGTGGCGCTTTCCATTGTGTTTATGATCTTGGGCAGCGTCATTGAGTCCAATACGCTGTTTTTGTTGGCCGCTGCCTCATATTTTGTAGGAATTGTAATCCGGGAATTCGGATTGAAGATAGGTGCTGCTTTCTATGCGGCCAATGTGATTTTGGGACTTCTGATTGCGCCGAATAAGTTTTATGTGATTTCTTATGCAGCGATGGGGCTGTATATCTTTCTGGTGGAGGCAGCATGGCAGGTCATGGCGAGAGGACCTCGGAGTGCGCAGAGGAAGAGCTTCTTTTGGGTGGTGAAATACCTAATCTTTAATGCTATGTTTTTACCAGGACTTTTCTTCTTCCAGGATTTCTTCTTTTCTGGGAATCTGTCTTTGGGTATTTTAACCGGTGTGGCTATTGGGGGACAGCTAGGGCTTTGGATTTATGACCAGGCCTATGAATATGTTCAAAGGCATCTCTGGAATAAATATCGAGGGCGTCTGCTGAGATAAAAGGGGCAAAGGCGGCATGGAGCAAGAAGGCTTTCATGTCGTGGCCCAGAGCGGTGTCGGAATCTAATTGTTTGCAAGAAAAGAGCCTTCTGAGAGCTTTATGTAAAATACTCAAAAGTAGTATGCTGAAACTGGATAAAATGTAGAAAATTTAGGGAATACACTAGCTGGGGTTGACTTTTATTATGGGATATGTTACATTTCCCATGTCAATAAGGATAGTGATTGCGTAAGCAAGCTAAACCTATATACAGAGATATGTTTAAAAGCGGGGGCTTTTAAATCTATTTGTGTGTATAGGTTTTTTTATGTAATAGGAAAGACCTTGTCACGATAATGTGTGAAAGCCCTTTCCTATTACATAAACGCTCCGCTAGGGATGCGCACGCCGCAATAAAGTAGTACACCGCAAGGCGGGCTGCGGCGGCGCGCAAAGTGGGACGCGCCCCTCAAAGATTGAGGGGATGGGAGAGTTGAAGTGGGCTTGCCCACTTTGTTATGCCATGTGTCAGGCGGAAGAGGACCTCACAGACGTATAGACAAATCGGAAGGGGAGACAGTCGGTGAAAATTCATAAGGTATTGAATAATAATGTGGCCGTAGTTTTCGATGAGAAGGGCCGGGAAAAGATCGTTATGGGGCGGGGCATCTGCTTTAAAAAGAAGGCAGGAGAGAACGTCAAGGAGAAAGAGATTGATAAGATTTTTTCTTTGCAGGCTTCCGATGCACAGAACAAATTGCAGGTTCTGGTACAGGACCTGCCGATGGAGCATATCACGGTGGGCGAGGAAATTATCTCAGAAGCGAAGCAGCGCCTTGGAAGAGAATTAAACGATATGATTTATATTTCCCTGATCGACCATGTGCATGGCGCAATTTTGCGGCTGCTGGATGGTATGACTGTGAAAAATGCCTTGCTCTGGGATATCCGGAGATTTTACAAAGAAGAATTTCAGATTGGTCTGTGGGCGTTGGACCTGATTGAAAAGAAATGTCATCTGCGTCTTCCAGAGGACGAAGCGGGATTCATTGCCCTGCATCTTGTCAATGCTCAGATGGAACAGAAGTCCATGCAGAATATGTTTGAGATTACGCAGATTATGCAGGAGGTTGTCAATCTCGTAAAATACTATTTTCATGTGGATTTTGACGAGGAAGACGTCTATTATTATCGTTTCATTACGCATTTAAAATTTTTTGCGAAGCGTTTGGTGGATCATAAAACGTACCAGGAGGATGACAGTGATGATCTTTGGAATGTGATCCGAACCAAATATCCGGATGCTTATCAGTGTGTGGAAAAAATTGCACAGTTCATCGAGAAAAAATATAAGCATCGTCTCTCGAAGGAGGAAGAACTGTACTTGACAATTCACATTGAGAGAGTGATTCATAAGACAAACCGCTAGAGAACAGATGCAAGTCTGAACTTTAATATAAATATCAGATATGCCAGGGTGGTGACATTAAGTTGGCCAAACCTTCTATATAAAAATACTTTTTAAAGATGGAGGAAAGACAATGGGAAAGTATGAGAACCTGGCAAAAGATATTGTCAGAAACGTGGGTGGAAAAGAAAATGTCAGCAGCCTAACCCACTGCATCACAAGACTTCGCTTTAAGTTAAAGGATGAAAGCAAAGCCAATGACGAAGTCTTAAAGGACATGGAAGGTGTCGTGACCGTGATGAAAAGCGGCGGCCAGTATCAGGTGGTAATTGGCAACCATGTACCGGAGGTTTACGCGGATGTGATGCCTCTGCTGGGTCTGGAAGAGGGCGAAGCCAGTCAGGAGGATGAAGGAGACGAGAAGTCCAAAAATCTCTTCAATAGGATGATCGACGTGATTTCCGGTATCTTCCAGCCTATCTTGGGAATTATGGCTGCCTGCGGTATGGTAAAGGGCTTCAACGCTCTGTTCGTAGCACTGGGGCTCTATACGGATACCTGCGGCGGATACCTGATTTTAAACGCCATCGGAGACGGGCTGTTTACCTTTATGCCGGTATTCCTGGGCTATACTGCGGCAAAGAAATTCAACATGAAGCCGATGCTGGGACTTGTAATCGGAGCGATCATGTGCTATCCGTCCATTCAGAATTCTGCGCTTTCGGCAGGTGGGGAAGCCTTATATACACTGTTTCAGGGGACGATGTTCGAGTCTCAGGTATACACAGATTTCTTTGGAATTCCGTTGATTGCCATGGACTATACAGGAACCGTCGTGCCGGTAATTTTCGTGGTATACTTTGCGTCAAAATGTGAAAAACTCTTCCAGAAATTCATTCCGGATTTGGTGAAGTTCTTCTTCGTGCCAATGTTGACGCTACTGGTGGCGATTCCGGCGGGACTTTTGATTATTGGACCGCTGGCAACCTTTGGTTCTACCCTGATTGCGGAGGGCGTTATGGCAGTGCGTAACTTCAGTCCTCTGCTGGCAGGCGGTATTGTGGGACTGTTCTGGCAGATTCTGGTAATCTTTGGCCTTCACTGGGGCTTTATTCCGGTGTATATCAACAATATCATGACCAATGGCTTTGACAATGTCATGATGCCGTTTTTCGCCTGCACCTTCGCGACCTCAGCTGTGGTGCTGGCAATCTTCTGTAAGACCAAAAACAGACACTTAAAGGAGATGGCTTTGCCAAACTTCATCTCTGGTATCTTCGGCGTGACGGAGCCGGCCATCTATGGTATTTTGCTGCCTTTGAAGAAACCGTTTATCATCAGCTGTGTGGCAGGCGGAATCGGCGGAGCATTTTACGGAGCCTTTAATTTCCGAAAATTTATGGTAGGCGGTATGGGAATCTTTGAGCTTCCGGCTATGATTGAGCCGGATGGAAGCTGGGGAAACTTTATCGTTGCTTTGGCTGGAATCGGAATTACCATGGTGATTGCGTTTGCGGCGACGATGATCCTGTATAAGGACAAGAAGGAAGAGGCTGTAGAGGTACAGGATGGTGAAGAGACTTTGAAGCAGGTTTCTGAGCCTGAGGCGGCTGTTCAGGAGAAAGAAGAAAAGCAGGAGAGCCTGTTTGTCCAGACGGAAATCGCAAGTCCGATGAAGGGAAAAGTTCTGAAATTGGAGTCTATCAAAGATGACGCGTTTGCTTCTGCGGTTTTGGGAAAAGGAGCAGCAGTGCTTCCAGAGGAAGGCAAGGTTTACGCACCGGCAGATGGCGTGATTTCCACGTTGTTCCCTACGCTTCATGCTTTGGGCATGGAGACGGATGAGGGAGTGGAGCTTCTGATTCATATTGGACTGGATACCGTGCAGTTAAACGGTGAAGGATTTGAAGCGAAGGTAAGCCAGGGCGACCGTGTCAAGAAGGGACAGCTACTAGTGACTTTTGACAAAGAATTCATCGAGAGCAAGGGGTACTGTATGGAGACGCCAGTGATTGTGACGAACACCGACGATTTTCTGGAAGTAGTGGAGATCGGTGAAGGCGAGACTGTTCCTGGCGACGGCCTGCTGAAAGTGCTGAAATAAGGAGAGGACAGATATGGGATTTCGAAAGGATTTTATGTGGGGCGGTGCCACGGCTGCGAATCAGTGTGAGGGAGGCATTTTCGAAGGCAATAGGGGATTGGCCAATGTGGATGTATGTCCTTCAGGCCCAGACCGAAGTGCAGTGATTACGGGGCAAAAGAAGATGTTGAGGATGGACGAAGACCACAGCTACCCGGCCGCGGAGGCCATCGATATGTACCACCATTTTCGGGAAGATATAAAATTGTTTGGAGAGATGGGATTTAAAGTCTATCGGCTGAGTATCGCATGGACCAGGATTTTTCCAAAGGGCGACGAGCAGGAGCCGAACGCTGAGGGACTTCAATTCTACGAAGAGATCTTCAAGGAATGCCGGAAATATCAGATTCAGCCGCTGGTGACGATTTCTCATTTTGACTGTCCGGTTCATCTGATCGAGGCATACGGCGGCTGGCGAAACCGGAAGCTGATCGATTTCTATCTGAGATTGTGTGAGGTTTTGTTCCGCCATTACAAAGACTATGTGACCTATTGGTTGACTTTCAACGAGATCAACATGATTCTTCACGCTCCGTTTATGGGTGCGGGGCTGTGCTTTGAGGAAGGAGAGGACCAGGAAAAGGCGAAGTACCAGGCGGCTCACCACGAGCTGGTAGCCAGTGCATTGGCGACGAAGCTGGCCCACGAAATAAACCCGGAAAATAAAGTGGGATGTATGTTCGCGGCAGGTAGCGCTTATCCTTATTCCTGTAAACCGCAGGATGTATGGGAGGCACTGCTGACCGACCAGGAAAATTACTTTTTTGTGGATGTGCAAGCCAGAGGCTACTATCCGTCCTACGCGGTGAAACGGTTGGAGAAGAAAGGGGTATTTCCCCAGATGGAGCCGGGGGATGAGAAGATGTTACAGAGCTGGCCCGTGGACTTTATCTCATTTTCCTATTACAACAGCCGGTGTGTGGCGGCTCCTGGAGGAGAGCAGGAAGAAGCGGAAGGAAATCTCTTCCGGTCTGTGAAGAACCCTTATCTGAAATTCAGTGAATGGGGCTGGCCCATTGATCCGCTGGGGTTGCGCATTACCTTAAATCAGGTCTATGACCGGTACCAGAAGCCGCTGTTTGTCGTGGAAAATGGTCTGGGGGCTGTGGATACTCCAGATGAGAATGGTTATGTGGAGGATGATTACCGGATTGATTACCTCAGAGAACATATCCGGGCTATGAAGGCTGCGGTAGAAGAGGATGGAGTCGATCTGATCGGCTATACGTCCTGGGGGCCTATTGACTTAATCAGTGCCAGTACCGGGGAGATGAAGAAACGCTATGGCTTCATCTACGTGGATAAACAGGAAGACGGCAGTGGTACGTTGAGACGTTTTAAGAAGAAATCCTTTGAGTGGTACAAGCGTGTGATTGAAACTAACGGTGAAGACCTTGGAGAATCATAAGTAGGGAAAAGTTTAAGGGCTTAATCTAAATGTCTTCTACAGGGAATCGACAGGATATCCTTCGTGGAAGCCAAGGATGTCTTTGTAAAATGCCTCTGAAGATAGTGATTTGCAGTGTCAAAAATATGATATTTTAGAAATTGTCATATTGATTTTGTGCAATACAGACAAAAAATCTGAAATATATTTATGGTATTTTACAGGTTAGATTCACTTGCATGATAATCAGATATTTGATACAATCAACACATAAATTAATAGAGCTCGTTAGAGAAGAAAAGCGAAAAAGATAATGGTGATATTATCTTTTTTGCTTTTCTTTTTTTTGGCAGACGTGTCAAAAAATAAGAATTCAATGATTTCAGGAGGAAAAAGTGATATGCATAATATTGAAGATTTTAGTTTGAATTTATTTTCATTAAAAGGAAAAAACGCTATTGTAACGGGCGGTAATTCAGGTTTAGGCCAGGGGTTCGCGACAGCTCTTGCGAAAGCAGGTGCTAATATTCTTGCGGTAAGCATTATGGATGATGGCGGAGAGACAAAAGAAATTATTGAAAAATGCGGCGTAAAATACAAGTTGGTGATTACAGATATTACAGCAGAGGGAAATTGTAAAAAAGTAGTGGACACTTGTATAGAAACATTTGGCAGTGTTGATATTTTAGTAAACTGCGCAGGAAGAGGAATTAACATTCAGGATGTAACAAAGTTTGGAAAGGATTCTTGGGATAAAGTGGTTGCGTTGAACCTGTCAGCGGCCTTTGAAATGACACATGAGGTATGTAAGCCTATGATTAAGCAGAAGAGTGGAAAGATCATTAATATTGGATCGCTGTTTACGTTTTTGGGCGGCCAGTGGGATCCGGCTTACGCGGCAACAAAGCATGGGATTTCTGGTTTGGCAAAAGCCATGTGTGATGAACTTGGACAATGGAATATTCAGGTAAATACCATCGCACCGGGATACTTTGCTACTAAGCTGACAGCGGATACGAGAGCCAATGAAGATGCAAGCCGCAGGATTTTGGAACATATTCCGGCGAATCGCTGGGGAGAAGTTTATGACTTAATGGGAGCGTGCGTGTTTTTAGCCAGCGACGCGTCGAATTACGTTAATGGAACTGTTCTGACGGTTGATGGGGGTTATCTGGTTCGATAGTAACTGTATGAAAGAGTGTTTGAGATAGGGAGGAATGAAATATGGAAAATAAGAAAAATAAATGGATTACTTTCGCAATTATCTGTCTCACAACAGGAGTGATTACAGAACTTCCGTATATGCGGTGGCAGTTGTATGAGCCGCTCAGAGAATTTTTAGGTCAGAATAATACACAGTTTGGAATGTCTGCGAGCTTATTTGGACTGTTATCGATGATCTTATATATTCCGGGAGGATGGGTTGCGGATAGATTTTCCCATAAAATTTTGTTTACGGTATCTTCTATTGGATGTGGTCTGTTAGGCTTCTGGCTTGCCGCGGCGCCTGGTTTCACAAGCGTTATGATTATTCATGGTTTATGGTCGATTACGAATATCGGTTTATTCTGGCCAACTATGACAAAGGCGATAGCATTGCTGGAAGATAGTCAAGGACAGGGAAAGGTTTTTGGTTATTTCGAAGGCGTCCGAGGTATATTTGTCGTTGTTATGTGGCTGGGCTTGATGCAAGTTTTTGAGCATATGGGCGGAATGAGAATGGTAATTATTGTAATGTCCATTTTAGCCATTCTAAGTGGTATTTTGTCTTTCTTTTTTATGCCAGACAATAAAGATGCTGAAGCTGCAAGTTCTGGTACGATTTTAAAGGATATGGGCGCGGCACTGAAATATCCAGTAACATGGCTGTGCGCGGGAACTATCCTTTGTGTTTATTCTGTTTATAATGCATCTTCTTATATGCAGCCCTATTGTCAGGAAGTACTGGGGATGACAGCCGTAGTTGCCGGATATGTAGGAATTCTCAGGAAAGACATTATTCGTTTAGCAGCGGCTCCATTCAGCGGGTGGCTTTCTAAAAAATGCGGCGGAAGATGTGCGATCTTAATTGGGGCATTTGGGATGATGCTTGTGGCTACCCTGGCGGTGTTGCTTGCATTGCCGTCAGGCGGCAATTTTGTAGTGATGACGATTATTATTATGGTGGTCTCTTCCTTTGCGATTTATGGTATGCGCGGCATGTATTACGCAATTATTGGAGAAGCAGGAACCCCAGCAAAAATCTACGGAACTGTGTCAGGAATTGCCATGTTCATCGGATTTTCACCAGACTTTTTTAATCCGACGTTAATTGGAAGCTGGCTGGATCAATATCCAGGCGCTGCAGGATACAGAATGATCTTTATTTATATGCTGATTACGATGCTTGTGGGTATTGGATTCGTTATCCTATTAGTACGGCATAATAAGAAAAATAAAGTGGAAAACGTAAATGCTGCGGACGAATAAAAAAGACGGAGGTGGGCAAATGAAGTATGTGATCGGAATTGATGGAGGGACACAAAGTACGAAGGTTTCTGTCTTTACATTAGATGGAAAAATTGTCTGTGAGCAGAAGAATGCCTTACGGCCGCTTTATTCACCGGACGCGGATACTGCGGAGCATCCGGATGATGATTTGTGGGATTCTCTGAAGATGACGGGACATCAGGTTATGGAGAAATTTGAAGGAGATCCAGGAGATATTATTGCAATCGGTTTGGGAAGTATTCGATGCTGCCGTACGTACCTGAAAAAAGATGGAACGCTGGCGTACCCAGTTCTGAATTGGATGGATAAACGGCTTGCCAGACCATACCCGGGAGATATTCCAGAGTTTCAGTATCTGAGTACAACTACGGGTTATCTGACAGTGCGCCTTACCGGTCAATTCTACGATACGGCAGCCAATTATGAAGGAGTATATGGTCCATTTGACAAAGAAACCTGGAATTGGAGCGAAAATCCAGAGGATTATGTACCCTATAATATAAAGCGAGAAAACCTATTCGATCTGGTTATGCCAGGAGAAATATTGGGAAAGGTAACCAAAGAAGCTGCTGCAGATACTGGCTTCCCGGAAGGCTGTCCCGTCATTGCGACAGCAAATGACAAAGCGGCGGAAGGACTCGGAGCCGGAATCATTGATGATTCGTCCTGTCTGATTTCTCTCGGAACCTATATAGGCGGGATGGTCAATGGCCATGAGTTTAATGACAGCGCACAGTGCTATTGGTCAAATCTTTCTGCCATTCCTAAACGATATCTGTATGAAGGTATGACAGGAATACGGAGGGGAATGTGGAGCGTATCTTGGTTTAAAGAGATTCTTGGTGAACCATGGGAGAATCTTGCGAAGAAAGAAAAAACCTGTGTAGAACAGCTTCTTGAAAATGAGGCGGTTCATATTCCAGCCGGAAGTGACGGCTTGATTACGGTTCCAGAGTTTTTATGTCCGAATGATATTCCGTACAGAAAGGCTATGATGATAGGTTTCGATGGGAGACATAAACGGTCCCATATGTACCGTTCTATATTGGAAGCCATTGCAATGACGATGCATATGAGCATGGAAGACATGTTTGAAGAAATGGGATATAAGCCGGAACGGTTGATTATTTCTGGTGGAGGGTCAAAATCCAAATTGTTTATGCAGATTTTTGCGGATGTATTTGGAATGCCGGCCGTTCGAAATGAAGTTACGGACGCGGCAGGAGTGGGAGCGGCAATTTGTGCGGCCATGGGTGTAGGAGCTTATGACTCTTATGAAGAGGCAGTGAATAAGATGGTGCGTATTGAGGATGCGTTTCAGCCGGATCTTGAGAATACAGAATTATACGCCCGTGTAGAAAACAATGTATATAGGACAATTAAAAATTATTCGGACCCTGTAAACCGGGAAATTTATCGTATTTTTTTATAAGAAATTAAGAAAGTAAGTGAGGGAGATTAAAATGAGCAGAAGAGATGAAATTGCAGAAAAAATGAAACAGATTGTGGGGGAAGAGAATGTTGTGACAGACAAAGAAGTGCTGGAAGACGCAACTCATGACAGATTTCGTAAATATGAGGGGTATCATAAGGTATACACGAATCCGTTGCCAGCAGCAGTTGTATTTGTGAACAATGCAGAAGAGGTGTCAAGTGTTCTTAGGTATTGTAATGCAAAGAAAATAAATGTCGTGCCAAGAACAGGGCATTCTGCAACAGAAGGCGGACTTGAGACTATCGTAGAAGATTCCATTGTGCTTGACGGATCTCATATGAACAAGATTATTGAGATTGATGAAGTAAACATGCAGGCAACAGCAGAATGTGGCGTTGTACTGGAAGATCTTGAAAATGCAGTGAGAAAACTTGGATATACTACAGGGCATTCTCCCCAGTCCAAACCGATTGCTCAGATGGGCGGTCTGGTAGCAACCCGATCAATCGGCCAGTTTTCTACTTTATACGGTGGAATAGAGGATATGCTAGCGGGAGTGGAGACGGTATTTCCGGACGGAACCATCTGTGATATTAAAGCGGTTCCTCGCAGAAGTGCGGGGCCGGATATTCGCCATGTGGTACTTGGCAACGAAGGGGCGCTGAATTTCATCACAAAAGTAACCGTAAAATTGTGGAAATATTATCCGCAGTTCCATGAATGTATGGGATATACCTTGGATAATATGCATGACGGATTAAATATTATGAGAGAAGTTATGGTAGAGGGATATCGCCCATCCGTCGCGAGATTATATGACGCGGAAGACGGAAAGGAGCATTTTTCACATTTTGCAGCGGACAAATGCGTTCTCTTGTTTGTGACAGAAGGACCGGAACTTATTTCCCATGCTACAGCGGAAGGAATCCGTAAGATTATGGAAAATCATCCGGAGTGTACCCAGGTGGAAACAAAGCTGATTGAAACTTGGTTTGCGAACCTAAACTGGGATGCGGCAAGAATCGAAGAGGAACGAAAAGAAGTTTTGGAGACCAATAATGTCTGCTGCACAACAGAAATTTCAGCGCCATGGAGTGCCGTACATGAAATTTATGATGTCTGTGTTAAAAGAATCATGGAAGAAATCCCAGATATCACTATATTTGGAGCGCATGCATCCCATTGCTATCCAAATGGAATCAATCTCTATTTTGTATATTGGTACAATGTAGTGGACTGTACGCCGGAGAATGAAATTACAAAATATCACCTGCCGATTAAGAAGATTATCTGTGAAGAGACTATCAAGGCAGGCGGTTCCATGTGTCACCACCATGGGGTAGGAAAACACCGCACACACTGGATAGACAAAGAACATGGCTCTGCGCTTTATATGGTGAAAAAGCTGAAGGAAGCGTTTGATCCGAACGGTATTATGAACATGGGAACAATCTTACCTTATAAAGGGGAAAAATTATGAGATTGTTAGTTTCGTTTAAGCTTTGTCCTGATCTTGAACTGCTAAAAAAGGAAGACATTATCGTAACGGAGGAAATGGGGATAGACACCCATTTCCTTCCTAATATTATAAATTGCTATGATGAAAGTGCGTTAGAGTTAGTGCTGCGTCTTCGTGACAAAATAAAAGAAGGCGTTGTTGAATTATCTGCATTTACTGTTGGAGGAAAACAGACAGAGCTCACTTTAAAAGGATTGAGAGCATTGGGGTTTCTTCATACGGTAAGGGCGGACGCTGAACAAGAAGAGATTCAATTTTTTCCAGAACTGGTGGCGGAAACGCTGGCATGTTATGTGAAAGAGCATCCGCAGGATTGTATATTGCTGGGAAGAGAAGCACCTGCTGGAAATCATGGCGTCATGGCTCAGTTGGTATCTGAAAAACTAAACTGTCCTTCTGTTGGTCCGGTTATCGATCTTATGGAAATGGATGAGAAGTCTGTGACAATTCTTGTGTCAGAGGGAGGAAGCATAAAGAAGCAGACCATAAAACTTCCGTGTGTATTATGTGTGGGGAATGCGGTAATCAGTAAATTAAGGATTGCTACTTTACGTGAACGGATGAAGGTATCGAAGACAGAAAGTGATAATATAAGCCTGGTATATCCGGATTCTAGGCAGATGGCGAAACCGGAAAAGATAACTCCGATAAAAGCAAAACGCCGGTGTTATCAAACCTGGAAAACAGGAAAAGAAGCGGTACAGGATGTGTTGCGGAATGGATTGCAGAAAGTGTTGGAGCAAATATGAAAATACTATTCATTATACATGGAATTCATAATCAAATACTTGAGATGGCCCGAAAGAAAAAGCAGGCGTTGAGTGCTAAGCTGGGCTGTACGGTTGACTCCTGCATTTATGGTGAAGAAAAAGAACTTGAGCATTTGAACTTAGCAGTACTGGGCGGAAAGATCTACATTTTACCGTCGGACTCTTCTGGGACAGAAGTTATAGCGAGGTCCTTACATGAGTTGATGAAAGAAACAAAATCTACAGCAGCAGTTGTGGCAGATGGGGAGCAATCTGGAGAACTCGCGGTCGGTCTGGCGAGGCTATTGGAGGTACCATGCGCTGTAGCGGTTACGAAACTATGGATGGACGGAGAAAGTGTTTTTTGTCAAAAAATGGTATACAACAATATGGTATGCGCGGACTACCGGCTGCCGTTAAACTTTGTAATCAGCGAAAGATTTGCTGTGGGAAATCTTGCGAATAAGCAGCCAGAGCCTTCAAAGATTATTGAGCTGGAGCCTTGCGGTCCTTCAGACTATTTTCTGAATAGCATCACTCTGGGAGAACGTAAAGAACGGAAGGCGTCGCCGATTTTGATCGCGGCAGGAATGGGAATTCAAACAAAAGAAGAAATCGTAAAAATCAGAGAATATGCAAAATGTTGTGGATTTTCTTTTGGGGTTTCTCGGCCGGTAGCTATGAGGGGATGGGCGGATATCAGCGAAATTATTGGAGTGTCCGGAGAGATTTACGCGCCTGAGCTGACTGTCGCTATTGGAATATCAGGGGCTGCGGCATTTATGGCGGGGATAGAGCAGAGCCGCTATATATTAGCGGTCAATTCGAATCCGGATGCGGTGATCGCTGAGTTATCCGATGCTATGATTGTTGATGAATATCAGAATGTGTTACCTGAACTATTTGAATATCTGAAACAGTGGAAAAGATAATGAAAGAAAAAGATTGCGAAAGAAATCTTTGCAATCTTTTTCTGTACTTTTACATTTCCCACACATCAGGGTTTGTGGTACATATGGCTATTGCTCCGGCATTTAGATTTTCAATTACAATTTCTTTGTCGCAGACGAGGCCGGAGGAAATAATAGGAGTGGAGAAGCGTTCATGGGTCCATTGAATTACCTTGGTCCAGCCTGGAGCTATGTTGATAATATCCGCCTGACTGATTTCTAATTGGCGGTCAATACTTCTCCAGGAACTTGAATCTAAAATGAAAAAACGATGAATCGTAAAGATCCCCTGTTCTTTTGCGTAACGGAGAATGGTAGGTTTTGAACTGATGATGCCATCTAATTCCATAGTTTTTAGAAAATCAACGACGCTGTTTCTGGGAGAAAATCCATCCACCATGTCGATGTTTACAAACACAAGCTGCTTCATTTTTTTGAGATGATGAATGGTATCGCCAATGTTAGAGATAGTTCCGAACAGAGTAAATACAACCTGCGATTCGGCTTTAGCGGCAAGCTTTAAATCGGACTCTTTATTGATTCCAAGAATAATAGGGTTTTCTTCGATTAGCTGTAGGATTCCTTTTTTGTTCATATCCGATAAATGTCCTTTCCTGATGATTTTATACTAACATATTTTTGGGATTAAAAAGACCGGAAGGGTCCCATTTCTGTTTTAGCTTGATTCGTTTGTTTAATAGATTGATAGGAGCGATGTGTTGAAAAATGTCACGGTATAATTTCCCTACGCCGCATTCAGAGAAAGCATGTCCGCCTGCTTCAAATGCGTCTTTGCCCCATTTTTGGATTAATATCCGGGCATTATGATATTCCTCTGCTGAATGTGAGAGGATATTTACGTAAGGATTTCCAGAACCAATGTGTCCAAAAATTACACCGGACAGATGATTTTCGGCTAAGCTGTCTTGATAGTAGTTTACCAATTCTTGTCTGGTTTTATTAGGAAAGAAGCAGGAGCAGGAAAGTTTTCTTATCAAAACATCTTGCGCGTGAAGAGAGGCAACTTTTAAATTAACGCATTCAGAAACGGCGTGACGCATGGAGCGGAAGGTTTCCACTTCATCCCCGACGACATTCCAGACAGCATCAGGATCTCCATGGTATTCGGCGGCAAGCTCTAAAAGGTCCTCGGCAGTTTCTTCCAGTGTTTCTTCACAATCGCTTTCAAGCTCAAGATAAATGGCAGCTTGGCTGGAAGAAGGCAATTCTGAAATTCGGGAAATGGAACTGATCTGTGAACGGAATTCCTGAAGCAATTCAAAACTTTTGGAATCCAAGAGTTCGAAAACACTTATATGTTCTATGCTTTTCACTGCGTCAGCAAATCCGGCTGCACAGAGACTATCAGGGAAGAAAAACATAAGACCCCATAAAAACTTCGGGATTGGGGATGTACGTATACGCACACCAGTTATGATTCCCAGCATACCTTCACTTCCTAATAAATCATGGAAGTTACTGTCTGAAGCAGAACAAAGATGCAGATTACCATTACAGTCACAATATTCAAGTTCCGTCACAAAATCAGATACACTGCCGTATTTGTAGGAGCGAAGACCACGGGCGCCAAAAGAAAGAGCTCCGCCGATGGTAGCACTTTTTTCTGTAGGAGAAGCTGGAAATTCGCGAGTCATGTTGCTTTCTTTACGGACAGATGTTTCGATTTCAGAGAAAGTTGTTCCGGCCAGCGCCCACAGCGTATTGTCTTTGGCACGGTAAGAAACGCCGGTTAGATGCTGCAGATTCATGCTGTGGTTGTTAGTGGCAGTACCAGCGCCGTTAATTCCGGTTAATCCTCCGTGGGGTGTGATGGTTATTCCATGAGCTGCGCAGCAGAGGATAACCTGTCTTACCTCATCTGCTGTTTCGGGAGAAGAGGCAGAAAAAGCATGCCCTGTAAAGAAAGACTCGTCCCGAACAGAATTAGAATCGCTTAGAGGGTGAATAAGTATTGATTCTTTCATATAAAACGAAAACCTCCTTCATATAATCGCAATGCTGCTGGAAAAAAGAAAAAACGCCCGTTGTTTTAAACAACAAGCGTTTTTCAACTCTAGCGCACAATTTGAATTTAGTTAAACATAGCATATGAATCAGGAATTGTCAATATAGGTGCGGCAAGAGAAAAGAAAATAAAAAGGAGACTGGTTATGAATATTTTAGTGTGTGCAAAGCAAGTACCAGATACGGCAGAAATAAAAATAGACTGGGAAAACCATACATTAATACGGGATAATGTTTCTTGTGTCTTAAATCCCTACGATGGGTACGCGCTTGAGGCAGCGGCAAAAATAAAGGATAGAAATCCAGATACAACCATAACTGTAATATCCATGGGTCCGGTGCGGGCGGAAGAAATGTTGAGGGAGTGCCTTGCCATTGCAGCAGATCAGGCGTATTTGATTACGGACAAAGCGTTTGGAGGATCGGATACCTATGCCACAAGCTATGTTTTGGCCCAGGCGATTCAGCATATACAGAAAAAAAGGGGGATGATATTTGATGCCATTTTTTGCGGAAAGCAGGCGATTGACGGAGATACCGCACAGGTAGGACCAGAACTGGCAGAACATCTGGGATATCCACAGGTTACCAGTTGTCTGAAAGCGGAAGAACGGGAGAAGGAATTCATCGTTCTGCAAGAACGAGACAATAATAAAAAAGTGATCGGGGTAACGTATCCATGTGTTGTGACATTTACAAAACCAGATACGGATCCTAGATTTCCTACATTTAAACGGAAATTGGCGGCGCGTAAAGCAGCTATACCTCACATTTCATCTACAGATATAAAGGGGATAGATCTGCGGTACGCAGGAATCAAAGGGTCTCCCACAAAGGTGCGGAAAACCTATGTCCAGGCAACTAAAACCAAGGGAGTGATGATAGAGTCGGAAAACATAGAGAAAATCATTCAGGAGCTCTGCAATGCGGTGAGCAAAATATGTGAAATCCGGAGGTGAGATATGAAAGATAAGAAGAGTAATGATATATGGGTATTTGTTGAAATCAAAGAAGATGGAAGTGTTCAGCCTTCGAGCTTGGAATTGCTGAATCCAGGTATGCAGATAGCTGAGAAAACTAAGGGAAAATTGGTCGCGGTTTTATTTGGCAGCGAGCTGCAATCTGCAGTGAAAGAAACAGCGGAATATGGAGCAGACCAAATTCTGATGGTGCAAGGCAGCGAATATGAGGAATACTCTACAGATATTTATACAGACGCGCTTTGTATACTGCTGAAGAAATATGCGCCTGCCGCTTTGCTGATTGCTGCGACGAATAATGGACGGGATATGAGTCCGAGAATCGCCTGCCGATTGAAAACAGGTCTGACGGCGGATTGTACAGGTGTAGATGCAGAGGAAGATAGTGGCTGTCTGCTTTGGACAAGACCAACGCTGGGAGGAAATCTAATGGCCTGTATTGTATGTCAGGAACATTGGCCGCAAATGGGAACCATAAGACCAGGGACCTATAAAAAGAAAAAAATTGTGAAAGAGCATGTAGAAGTGAGACGGGAATTTGTGAAACTGGGAGCTAGTAGAAACAGGGTAAGAGTGTATGAAACCATAGAGGAAGAAGGTGTGCCGGCAGATTTGGAAAGTGCGGAAATTATTGTTGCAGGAGGAAAGGGACTTGGAAGTGCTCAAGGGTTTCAGATGCTGCAGAATCTGGCTGATGCTTTGGGAGGCGCAGTTGGAGCAACTCGCGGAGCGGTGGAAGAAGGATGGATTTCACATGCTTTTCAAATTGGACAGACAGGAAAGACAGTCAGTCCCAAACTTTATATAGCATGTGGTATTTCCGGGGCTATTCAGCATATGGTGGGAATGTCTTCGGCTAATATGATTATCGCGATTAACCAAGATCGGGAAGCGCCGATTTTTCAGATCGCAGATTATGGAATTGTAGGGGATATTTATAAGATTATTCCAGAATTTACCAAAAAAATAGTTGATATTGTTTAGAACTGAAGGAGCTTTTTGCAAACTATGAAGTGATAGAAGAGAAAAACAGGTCTATAGTACTTTCGCCAGTATAGCATAGTCCTTGGAGAGAGACTATAAACACTACTACTTTATAATGTGAGAAAGGGAAGACATGAGTGAAAAGAAAAGTACAAAAATCAGAAAAATTGCATTTTGGCCAGCGTTCATTTTATTATTCGGCTCGTTAGTTTACAGTATTGTGGACAAGACAGGTTTCTATGCGATGGCAAGTGCCGCCAATACTTGGGTATTAGACAATTTGGGCTGGACTTATAGTCTTACGAGCTTTTTGTGTTTAGTGGCTATTGTGATTGCGTATTTTTCGCCATTGGGCAACGTAACCCTTGGCGGGAAAAATGCAAAGCCGATTCTGTCTAAAGCAAGCTGGGCAACCATTACCCTATGTACCGCTATGGCGGCAGGAGCTTTGTTCTGGGGTATTGTAGAACCGATTTACCATATGGCGGCGCCTCCGGTTGGAATAGAACCAAATAGCTGGGAGTCTGCGAAATTTGCAATGGAAACTATGGTACTTCACTGGTCTATTCATCCATATGCTTTATACACGCTTCCGGTAATCGCATTCGCGTTCGCGTTTTTTAATATGGGAAAACCTTTTTCTGTCACATCTCAGTTGAGTGTGATAACGGATAAGTTTCATATTAAAACAGGAGATAGGAACTCGTTTCCTCAGATCTTGGACACGATTCTTTTATTCGCTATGGGTCTTGGGATTTTGGGAGTGATATGTACAGGCACTTTAAATATGGGCGGCGCGTTAAAGGAGATTACTGGCATACAGAGCAAAGATACGGCGTGGCTGATTATTTTAACGGTTCTTACTGTCTGTTTTATCACATCTTCGGTGTCTGGCATTCACAAAGGAATTAAACTGTTATCTAATATGAATGTAGTAGTTTATATCGTTCTTTTGGCAACGATGTTTTTTTTAGGGCCAACGGCGTTTATGATAGATGGAACCGTGGAGGCAGTGGGAGGAACCTTGTCTGATCTACCGGAAAAACTTTTGACGACGGGAGCATATGCATCGGATCCATGGGCAAAAAACTGGACGGTATTCTATGCGGGAAGCTGGGGAAGCTGGGCACCGATTTCCGCATGCTTTCTTGCGAGACTTGGAGTTGGATATAAGGTAAAGGATTTAATTAAGATTAATTTTGGAATTCCAATTTTATTCAATATTGTGTGGAGCGGCATTTTTTCAAACTTGGCCATCAATTATCAGCTCAGCGGAAAATTAGATTTAATCAACATTCTGAATACAGAGGGGGCGGAAGCAACGATATATGCCATTTTTCGGGAAATGCCGGGGGCTCAGATTATTATTATCTTATTCTTTGTGGCCTTGCTTCTTTCCATGATTACCGCTATGGATTCCACGACAAATTCCATTGCGGCGCTTTCCACAACCGGGATATCTCCGGAAAAGCAGGAAGCACCGGTATTCTTAAAAGTAATGTGGGGCGTGATGTTTGCTGTACTGTCCTATATCATGCTTACAATCGCGGGAATAGATGGGATTAAAATGGTCTCTAATCTTGGAGGTCTGCCAAATATCTTTATTATTCTCGGAGGAATTATCTGTGTATTGTTTATAGCTGGAAATGTCGATAAATATAATATCGTTGACCGGAAGACGAAAACAGAAGAAAAGAATTGCGAGAGGGAAACGGAGAAAGAATAGAATCAAAGATGCGGCCCGATTGGTACATAGGGGATAGAATGAAAAGAGTATGAGGAAATCCTCCGGTGAGCTACCGGAGGATTTCTTTTGATGTGCCTGACGGTGCATATTTTTTAAGGTGAAAATCCCAAATCCGCCCGGTAGCGTACGAAGAGATAGCCGAAAGCAAGAGTGTTACAAGTGACTGTTCGTCAAGCTGAAGCTGTTTGCTCATTAGAGCATAATATATTCGCATTGTTAAATGACAAGAGCAATATGAAGGGAGACGTTCACGTACAGTTCCATGAGAAGTTTAAGGTGAAAATTCTCTCATTTATTTGACTGAGAGGATGGGAGCTAGTCGCTCCTTCCTGTTTGATTTGTATCATCCTGCTTTTGCTTTTTTACATTTCTATTTTGACTTATGTTGGATAAAAATGCGTGAAAGCGGCAAAATCCAGCCTTTTTTTATATACTAGGAAACCCTTGCCACGCTGACATGTAAAAGTTTATTTTTAGAAATAAGTTTCTTTAGGCTTGGGATGGCATTTTTCTCATATGTTTCATCTCTTTCATAATCAGCAGTGTGGTTACAACAAAAGCAGAGAAATCTGCTACAGGTCCGGCAAAAAGAATCCCGTCCAGACCCCAAAAAAGCGGAAGAATCAAAAGCAGGGGAATCAAAAAGAGCACCTGTCTGGTCAAAGAAAGAACCATGCCTTTCAGGGGCTTTCCGATTGCCGCAAAGAAATTGGAGGAGATCATCTGGACCCCGTTTAGGAGAATCATAAAGAGGAAAATGCGCATGAATCGCACAGCAAACGCCATGTAGGCACTGTCGCCGGAGCCGAAGACGGAGATAATCTGCCGGGGAAAAAACTGGAACATGCAGAAGCCGACTGCGGAGATCAATAGGTCACAGATAATGGCCAGGCGGTAAGCCTTGCGGACCCGGGCATATTTTTTCGCCCCATAGTTAAAGCCGATAATAGGCTGAAGCCCCTGAGAGATTCCAATGATGACGGCCAGAAGTAGGGAATTGGTCTTCATAACGATTCCGCAGGCCGCCAGAGGGATGTCTTTTCCATAGGCGGACATCGCACCATAATAGGTCAGGGAATTATTAAGAACCACTTGTACCAGAGTAATAGCAAGCTGATTCAAACTGCTACTCAGCCCTAGGGTGACATTCGCTCCCCACTGGGAGATATGGACGCCGAAGTGGGACTTTTTCAGTTTTACTTGCTGGAATTTCGGGATATACCGTAACGCCATCAGACAGGAAAAAAACTGGCCAGTGACGGTTGCGATGGCTGCGCCGGTAACTCCCATATGGAAGATGAAGATAAAAATGGGGTCTAAGATTGTGTTGATAATAGCCCCCACCAACATACAGGTCATGGAGTATTTAGGGCTTCCGTCCGCCCTTGCCAGGTTGCTGATACCATTTGTGATAATCAGAAAAGGCATACCGACCGCAGTGATGCGGGTGTAATCCAAAGCATAGGGCATAATCTCTTCCGTGGCGCCGAAGGCAGTCAGAAGAGGGTGCTGGAAAATCTCAATCAAGATTGCATAGAGAATGCCGCAGATCATCATCATGCTGATGCCGTTTCCCACAATCGAAGCGGCCCGGTCTTTTTGGTCAGCACCCAGATAGAGGGAGTAGCGGGAAGCGCTGCCGATGCCGATCAGCAGGGCGATAGCCAGACAGATCGTCGTCAGAGGGTAGGAGACATTGGTAGCGGCGTTTCCCAGATATCCGACGCCTTGACCGATAAAGATCTGGTCCACTACGTTGTATAGAGAGCTGACAAGCATAGCAATGATACTGGGAACAGCAAAGGAGCGCAGCAGACGGGGCAGTTTTTCATAACCTAAAATATTTTCTTGCGTATTCATAGTTTGTATTCCTTTCTCTTACTGTAAATTCATGGATTTCGAAGCAGGATACGGTTCTTCCTGTAAGGATTGTTCACTGTATAACTGCATAGAAGTCTCTCCGATTTGTCTGAGCATTGACAAAAAGAGCTGCTGTTCTTCATCGCAGAAATTTTGAAGAATTTGGTTCTCCCACTGTTCTATAATTTTTTGAATAGGTCCGCAGATCGCTTCTGCTTTTGAAGTGGGGTACAGCATACAGGTACGTTTGTCTGTCGGGTTTGTCTTTCGGATGAGAAATCCCTTTTTTTCAAGAGTCAGAATGGAACGAGTAATATTGCTGGGGTTCAAATGAAAACTGGAAATAAACTGATCTTGGGTAATTCCTGGGGACTGGCAGATTTTTAGAATATACATGTGCTGGCTGCTGTTGATGCCCAGCGGGATAAATTGGCGATCCAGATACATTTTCGTGAAACGGTCTGTGACCGACAGCCACTTAATCATTGGCATGGGATAGTCCTCCTTTATGAAAAGTATATGTGCCCTTGCATGATCAGGCAGAAGATATTATACTGCAAATTATTTGCGTGCGCAAGCAATTTATTCTGTAATGGGTAAGATATTGTCACGCTAATGCGTGAAAGTCCTTTCCTATTACACAAACGCTCCGTGTGGATCGCGCTGCGGCGGAGTGGAAGATGGCGCTTTGTTCTCCGCCGTAGGCGAAGAATCCTGCAAGAGTCATGTGTAAAACATGGAGATCTCTGCTATAATGGTTCTAGAGGAACACCGAGAGTACACTTAGGATAGTGAGGAACGAAAGAAAAGATGGTAGAGAGGAAATTGAAGAATTTTGATTTGGGACAGATTTGCGACTCGGGCCAGTGTTTTCGGATGCGGAGACAGTCGGAGGACACTTTTCAGATTTTGGCGTCTGACAGGGAGATAAAAGTTACGAGGCGGGCAGACCGCTGGTTGTTTCACTGTGAGGAGAAGGAGTTTGCACAATTTTGGGAGCAGTATTTTGATTTGAAGGAAGACTATGAAAGATATAGAGAGCAGATCAACCCCAGGGACCGATATCTTAGAAACGCGGCTGAGTTCGGAATTGGAATTCGTATTTTGAGACAGGATTTATGGGAGATGATAGTGTCTTTTCTGATTTCACAGCAAAACAATATTGTGCGTATTCGGCGCTGTATCGAGAACCTCTGTGAGAGCTACGGAGAGAAAAAAATTGGCGGCGGGGGCGGGGTGTACTATGCTTTTCCGCGCCCGGAGGTGTTGGCAGGGTTACAGGAGGATGCCCTAAAAGGCTGCAACTTGGGATATCGAAGCAAGTATGTGGTGAGAAGCGCCCAGAGCGTGGTGTCAGGGGAGATTGACTTAAACCAGGTCAGGTCCATGCCATATTCTAAAGCTAGGACTGAGCTTCAGAAGCTTTATGGAGTCGGGGAGAAGGTGGCAGACTGTATCTGCCTGTTCGCACTTCATCAGCTAGAAGCATTTCCCATTGACACACATATTCATCAAGTGTTGGAGCGGCACTACAGACGGGGATTTCCGAACCGGAGATACTGGAAGTGCCGTGGAGTGATGCAACAGTATATTTTTTACTATGAGCTGGAAGGCACGAAGGAGAGCGGGAGAACTCCGTGAAGGGGAGACGGCAGTCTGTCTTATTCTTCGTCTGTGAGCATCGAAGAAGGAAAAATAACGACTGCCTCTGTTCCGCCCTGTTCGGGAATCTGATACTGTAGTTTGCCGTGGTATAGGTGTACGATGTCCCGGCAGATTCCCACACCGATTCCAGATCCCTTGATCTGTGAGACGTCTAGATTTTTTCTTTTATTCAGGGCGTCTAGGATTTTGGGGTCTGCTTCCCCGTCATTCCAGACTGAGATTTTGTTTTGGTAGATACGAAGGCGGACACTGTCGCCGCTTTGCAAGGCATTGGAGATCAAGTTGCTGAGTAGAGCTTTTAACAAGGTCTCATCTCCGAAAATATATTTTTCGTGGCTTTCGATGACCAAAGAAGGGTATTGAGTCTGAATATCTCTCAGCAATCGGTCGAGAACGAGCCTTTGATTTAGAATTCTGCCTTCACGGAGATTTCCCATAATCAGGATTTTTTCCACGATTTTTTTGAGATTATCTGTCTGGGCTATGAGCTGATCTTCCGCAAAACAGCGGTCCTCCTCAGTCAAGCAGCCGTCCCGCAGATACTGGGCATACCCTTGGATGACCGTCAAGGGATTGCGCAGTTCATGAGAGATCTGGTTGACGGGCATATAAATTTTTTTCATGGTGATATACAGGCCGAAGCCAACTAAAAAAGTGAGAAGCAGAAAAACCAGGAAAGCAGACGCCAGCCGGATTCTGTGGGAGGCGTACACAGAGGAGAGAGCCTTTCCGTAGTAAAAATCCAAGGTGTTCTGGCCTAAATCCAAGGTGTCTGCAAGAACCAGGTAAGGAACACCTTCATGACGGTATACAGAAGCGGAATCTGGGAACGATTTGAGAGAAAAGGGAAAGGAATTTACCAGTTCTCGGGAGTTCTCAGAGGCAATTAGCAGATATTTTCCGTCATTTTTTAAGTTGTCCGATAAAAAATAGAGACTGCCGTTTTCAGAGAAGGAAGTTTCATCCAGGGAGAGAAGACTGAGCAGCGTATTTTTTTCTGTCATGGTGTTCTGAATTTCCTGTTGATATTCTTCGAAAAATATCAAATTGACCAGGAGGGAAATTCCCACGGATAAGAACAGGGTGAAGACGGCGAGGGTGATCAAATAATTTTTCTTCCAGAGCTGCATGTTAACACTCCAATCTGTAGCCGCGTTTATAGACGGTCTTGATATCGTTTTCCAGATGCAGTTTTTTTCGGATTCTCTGAATGTGAACATCTACAGTACGGGCGTCTCCCAGAAAATCCATTCCCCAGGCCATATCTAAGAGTTGGTCCCTGGAAAGAGCGATGTTTTTGTGAATAATCAGTGTGCGCAGCAGTTCAAATTCCTGGTAAGTCAAAGCCACGGTTTCTCCGTCTACTTTCACCTGACAGGAATCTAAGAATACTTCTGTGCCGTGGAGCCGAAAGAGTTTTTCATCTTTTTGGAAACGCCTCAGAACCACATGTACTCGAGCTACCAGCTCCTCCATGGCGAAAGGCTTGACGATATAGTCCTGGGCGCCGCCGTTTAGGCCCCGGATTTTATCTCCTAGCTCGTCTCTGGCAGTCACGTAGATCACCGGAGTATTGCCCAGAGATTCTTTTACCTTCCAGCCACTGATATCCGGCAGATTCACGTCCAACAAAACCAAATCAAAGGTATGACTTTTACCCATAGAGATCGCCTCCATGCCTTTGTAGGCTTGGAGGCAGCGGTGGCCGGCTGCATTTAAAGTCCGTTTTATCAGTTCATTGATGGAAGCTTCATCTTCCACAATCAAAATCTCAGCCATTTGAAATCCTTTCTTTATGTTTAGCCAATCAGAGCTTACACGGGTCAGTGGGGATGTGGGGAGGTCTCGTATGCCTGTTTCTCAATTTCCATCAGTTGTTTGACGGTAAAATCGCTGATTTTTCCATTTTTTGCGGAGACCTTATATTTTTCACAGGCTTCCTCGATGATCTCTCTGCCGCCGTCGAAAGCGTACACTTCATTTAAGTAAATTTCTAGGGTATCGATATTTGTGCTCTCACCGTCGGACAATAGAGATTTTTTCCCATTTTCCAGCTTTAAGGCCACGGCAGAAGTATAATCGAGCCGATCTCTGTCTGCGAATACTTCGTCGACTGTGACGGTGTCATAGTCCAGATCATACTTGTCGCAGACTGTTTTTACAGTCTCGGCGGAGTAGATGTAGTTTTTAAATAGAGTCTCCTGTGAGCGATCTTGGAAATTAGTGACGGATTGTTCGGCTCGTTGTTGGGCGAATACAGAGAAGCCTCCGAAGACGGCTGCTGCCGCTAACAATATGCAGATGATTGCCATACCGAAAGAGTGGCGTTTCAGTTGATGTTTTAATTTTTTCATAATCATTTTCCTCCTTTTCATTATAACATGGTTGGTTTGGAACAGAAAACAGAAACTTTATCCTTTTTGTCCGGCTCTGGAAGACAGGAGTTACTGTTCAAGCCTTCTATATCCCGCGAAGTATTTTGGCACATTTTGTGCAAAAATTCCGAGACCTGCCCGTGCCAAACTGCTGTTTACAGCAGTTTGTGTGCATTGCGAAGCGTGGTGCTGTTCACGAACTGCAAGGGAGTGAACGGTAACGGATAGGCGGGGTATAAAGAGTTTTCTAACTTAACAATAACAGACAGTTGTTGCGAAGTTGTAACGAACAGGGGGATTGTTCACACGCTATTATCCAGTGAAGAGGGAGGTTCGGATGGTCATCCGATACAGGATGAGATATAATGATTATCAGAAAGAGGTGGGAAGATTAAAAAGGAGGAATTTCATGAGACAGATCAGAATCAAAGAAATCGAAGAGCCAGATTTCGGCTGTGAGGGGAGACCGCAAGGAGAGTCCGTCTTTGTGAAGATATGGGCGGAAGATGCTGGAACTGGAGAAGAGATTGTCTGCCGGATGGAGGAAAAGGCACTCTGGCAAAGCGGAATCGACGAAGGAATGCAGGTGTGGATGGACGAGAGAGGAGAACTGAGAAGAAGAAAATTGGCGGTGTTTTTTCCCGGATGGCGGCACAGCACGGACAGAGCTTTGCTCTATTACCCGGAAAAGTTGTGCAGAAATCTGGGGTATGAGACGGTACTTCTCCACTATGACTACCCTAGAGATAGGAAAACGGAGAATTTCTCTTTTGAGCAGACAGAAGAGCAGGCTTGGAAAACAGTTCAGACAGAGTTGGACAGTCGAAAACTTAACGACTATCAGGAAATTCTATTTGTCTCCAAGAGTATGGGGACTGTGCTGGCAGGAAAAGCGGAGCGAGAATATGGACTGACTGGGGTACGGCATTGTTTTTTGACACCGCTGCCTCAGACGGTGAAATATTTTAAAGAGCAAGGGCAGCTGGTGGTCGCGGGAACCAAAGATCCATATTTTCCAGTGGAGGACCTAGAGTCTGTGTGTGAGAAACGAGAAATGAGATATTATCTTGTGGAGAATGTGGGACATAATTTGGAAGTGGATGAGATACAGGGAACACTTTGGATTTTGACGGAGGTCATGAGACAGATCGAGAATTTTATCAGATGGGAAAGTCGCCCGCCTCTATAGGTGGAGAGCAAAAATCAGTATCCTTGACGGGTGGCAATTCCCATCAGATAAACACTCCGCGAGGATGCGCAGGGATTCGAAGAAGAATGATGTCGGCGAATGCCGACTTGAATCCCGCGCCAAGACTCGCAAGCGAGTCTTGAACAGAGGGGGAAACCCAGTGAGATTTGAATAAGGGATGGAGATGAGAATATTTCAGACAGCCCCGGAATAGGCTAGTGGTAAGTGAATGTACCGGGAGATCGAAGGGTGTCCCGAGTGGAGGAAATATGGAGAAAATCCAATGGAAACCTTTGCTGCTGAGTATTCTCATCAGTCTTGGCACGGGAACTTTGGCAGGGCTTTTGACTTCAGGGAGCATGGAGAAATATCAGACGCTCTATCATCCACCTCTTGCACCACCGGGTTGGGTGTTCCCCGTGGTGTGGACGATACTTTATTTTTTGATGGGAGTTGCCGCGTATCGAGTCTACGTCTCTGGAAACGATGACACCAAACAGGCTCTGTTGATTTACGGGGCACAGCTTTTAGTGAATGCTCTGTGGCCGCTGCTGTTCTTTAAATTGGACGCATACTTTTTTTCTTTTATCTGGTTGCTACTGCTGTTTGATCTGGTATTGTTGACGGCCAGGTGCTTTTCTATGATTGACCAAATTGCAGGAAAACTTTTGATTCCCTATTTGATCTGGCTGGTGTTCGCAGGATACTTAAATTTAGCTTATCTGATACATAACTTATTTAATTAAATGTATATTTAAAATATATATAAAAATTATCTGTTTATTCGGGGGGGGGTATTGTGCATTTAATACATTAAAACGTTGGTGTGCAATATAATCCGGAAAATTTGGAGGAGATGGTCGAAAAATAAAAATAAATTGTTAATTTTATTCATATATGAATGATTTTTTCTAAGATTTGCGCTATAATTATATAAAATATTTTGTGTTATAGAAAGGAGCTTGTCATGCTGATGCGTGAGAGCTCGTTTCTGCAACATAAACGTTCCGTTCTGAATATCAGGTGGACCGTAGACCTATGTAAGTTTGAGATTATTTAGCGGAAGTCGGGGGAATCATTTATGGAAGTATTAGCAATGAAAATTGAGGATTACGATGAGGCGTGGAAAATCTGGGTACATACAAAAGGAATGGGCTTGAATAATCTGGATGATTCTAGGGAGGGAATTCGAAAATTTTTAAGACGAAATCCTTCCACTTGTTTTGTCGCAAAGAATGAAGGAAAGGTGATCGGAGTAATTCTGGCTGGAAATGATGGCAGGAGAGGCTATATCTATCATTTGGCAGTGAAAGAGAGTGAGAGGAGGAAGGGGGTAGCAGATAGGTTGCTTAAAACGGCGATGAAAGCATTGGAGAAAGAAGGAATCAAAAAGATTGCTTCGCTGGTCTATAAGGAAAATAAGATTGGCAATCAGTTCTGGGAAAAAGAAGGCTTTGTTCTGAAAGAGGGGATGAGGTACAGGAGCAAGGCGGTGGCAGATTTGTATGATATCAGCATAGAATAATAAGTGCAGCCGTAAGAATGCAGACCATGTATTCTTGCGGCTGTATGTATCATATGGGGAAGCCACCCGCCTCTATAGGTGGAGAGCAAGAAATTAGTAACAGAGGCAGGGGCCAATCCCCATCGGATAAACGCTCCGCGAGGATGCGCAGGGATTCTGCTGCGCAGCTTATATCACCGCATATGCGGCTAAATCTTCGCTTGTGGATCAGCGCCATATGCCTGATAAGAGTAAAACTCCTCTGCAAGCAAACTTGCTCCGGATTTTTGTTCTTATCAGACGCATGGCTAAATAGTTACCTACAGTGTACGGGAAGCATAAAACATACTTGTAAATTTTTCGAGAACATTATATAATTCAATTATATAAACTATTTATATAATTTATTTATTTGAGAGGAATGGTATCCCGTGCCCAGACAGAGGATTACAAAAGAAATGGTGGTGGAAGCAGCTTTTTCGCTGGCCCGTGAGGGTGGAATGGAGAAGGTGCTGGTCAAAAATATAGCGGAGAGAATTGGGTGTTCGGTGCAGCCTGTGTACTGCTACTGTCGAAATATGGATGGACTGAGAGCGGACGTGGTGGAGTATACGGGAAAATTTATTCAGGAATATGTATCTGAGCGGATAGATTCTTCCTGCCTGTTTGAGAGCGTGGGAAGGGCTCATGCTCTGTTGGCAAAAGAGGAACCTCATTTGTACCGACTGTATTTTTTAAGAAAGAGAAAAAGGGCTCATTCGCTTGAGGAAATTTATCAGGAGGAGACAAATCCCAAGGTATTAGAAGATATCACGCAGAAATTAGGGATGGAAGAGGACAGAGCGAAGAAGCTGCACAAACACATGATGATCTATAATATTGGTCTGTCTTTTATCCTGGCTTGTCTGGGGGAAGAGACAAATACCGAGGAGATGAAAATTATGGCAAATGAGGCGTATGAAGCTTTTCAGGCAAAATTTATGGAGATGGAGGCAGCAAAAAGATGAGAGAGGTCATTATCTACTGTTCTAAGACTGGTTTTACAAAGCGGTATGCTCAGTGGCTTCAAGAGAGTCTAGGATGCAGTTGTATTCCTTGGGAGGAAGTTCAGACTGTGGACTTGGGAAGTTATGACACGGTGATTTTTGCGTCCTGGATTCACGCGGGAAAGATTCAGCAACTTCCCTGGTTTTTGAGTCAGTCTTTAAAAGCCGCGACCAAAATCGTGCTGGTCACAGGGGCGGCGCCGCCGGATAATGAGGAGACGAGACGTACGTTAGAGGCGAACTTTAAGGACTGCCGGCAGGAGGAATATAAAGTTTTCTATCTGCAAAGTGGACTGTGTTATGAGAAGATGGGCTGGAAAGACAGGTTGATGATGAAGGTGTTCAGTAAGATGTTGGACAGAATGAAGGAGAAAGACGGGACAAAAAAGGAGATGGCAGGATTGGTGAAAAACTCCTTTGACTATAGCAAGAGGGAGAACTTACAGCCTGTGATTGAATACGCAGAGAGACATTGTCGGTGAGAGAGAAGAAGCGAAGAGAGGCATTGAGATGAAAGGTTGGATGAGAGAGTACTTTTCGATACCGAATCTGCTGGGATATTTCCGGCTGATATTGGCTGTGGTCTATCTGGCAGTCTGCTTTGAGGCGAGAACACAGCAGGATTATTATATTGCGGCAGGGATTATAGGGATTTCTATGCTGTCAGATTTTCTCGACGGTAAGATAGCCAGACATTTTAACATGATTACGAATTGGGGAAAAATCCTGGACCCAGTGGCAGATAAGGTGACGCTGGGAGTTGTGGCGGTCAGCTTTAGCTTTCGCTATCCGCTGATGCGCACGGTTGTCCTGATTTTTATTTTTAAAGAGCTATTTATGGGTGCGTCTGGACTGCTCCTGATGAGAAAGGGCTGGCGGACAGGAGGTGCCACCTGGCCGGGAAAAATCTGCACGGCGGGACTTTATATCATCAGCTTTGTGCTTCTGCTGTTTCCAGACTTAAAAATTCTTCAAGTGAATTTGTTGATGGTGCTGGAAATTGGGCTGATGTTCTTTGCGCTGGTATCTTACATAGAGCTTTATGCCCGGGTGCTGGGTGAGCTGAGACGAGGTGTACTAGGCGGGGACATCAATATGAAAGCTCTGACGCAGGAATTAAGACAGAGACACAGGAAGTATCGCTGGGCAGTGCCTGTCCTGTTGATTCTCTTTTGCATGTATCTGTTGGTCGGTGCGGTTCTGCCGTTTACGAAGCATCCTGAAGTAAAAAAGCAGACAAAGGGAGGTTTCGATGTGTCTGAGTGCTACGGCAGCGGTATCGGTTCGGACCGGGCTCGGATTTTAGAGGACAACGGTGAGGCGTTGGATGAGAGAATCCGTCTGATTGCAGGGGCAAAGGAGAGGATTATTCTGTCGACCTTTGATTTTCGGGCGGATGATGGCGGGTTGGATATTCTAGCAGCGCTTTTAGATGCCGCAGACAGAGGTGTTCAGGTGGAAGTCTTCGCAGACGGGTTTAACTCCTGGGTGAACATGGAGGGAAATCCTTATTTTTATGCGCTTTCTTCCCACCCAAATGGAAAGATTATCCTGTACAATAAGCTAAACCCTTTGAAGCCTTGGAATATTATGGGGCGGATGCACGATAAATATGTGATTGCGGATGACACGGCATATATTCTGGGAGGAAGGAACACCTTTAACTATTTCCTGGGAGACTATAAAGGCCATAAAAATTATGACAGGGATATTCTGGTGTACCACGCAGGACAGGGGGAGAGTTCTCTAAAGGAAGTGGAAGCTTATTACCGCAGGATTACGTCTCTGGATTATTGTAGTGTCTTCCATGATAAAGAGAAAATTGGAGACTACATAAGTGTTAGGAGAGCGGGGCAAAATCTGCGAGAGAGATTTCAGTGTATCCGGGAGGAGAAGCCTCAGTTGTTCGAGGCAGGTTACGACTATCGAGAACATACCTATGAGACTAGGCAGGTACATCTTTTGTCCAACCCCATACATAGATACGCAAAGGAACCCGTGCTGTTCTATGAGATCATGGCTCTCATCGAAGCGGAGCCGGGGAATTCCGTGATTCATACTCCTTATGCCATCTGCAACGATTATATGTATCAGGAGCTGTCTAAGGCAGGGAAAAAGGTGCGGATGATGCAGAATTCCGCAGCCAACAATGGCAATATGTTTGCGGCGGTGGATTATCTGAGAAACAAAGGGCGGCTGATAGATACGGGAATCCAGCTTTTGGAGTATGAAGGGGGAGTCTCCTATCACGGAAAAAGCGTCGCGGTGGGGGAAGAGCTGTCCCTGTTCGGGTCTTTTAACATGGATATGAGAAGCGCCTACATCGATACTGAGCTGATGCTGGCTGTGGACAGCCCGCAGATTAACCGTCAGCTCAGGAAAAATTTGGAAAGCTATGAAGAGAAGGCGGCTGTGGTAGAGACAGAGAGTGAGTACTCCTATATCCCGGAAGGGATATCCCAAAAGGAGCTGAGCGGAAAGAAAAAGGCATTTCAATTTTTCCTGGGCGGCATTTTAGAACGTCTCAGATTTCTGTTGTGAAGGATGAGAGGCCATGTTAAAATAAAATTTTCAGAGTACATTCTTAATTAGAAAAGTGAGGGCAATATGGAGGAAAAAAATCCAATTCAGGTGGCAGACCGCTTATTTCACACATTGGAGCTACTGAGCAGCCGAGGGGAGATGGGGCTGATCGAGATCAGTAGCGAGCTCTCCCTGCACAAGAGCACCGTTCACAGACTGCTGAACTCCCTTATTTTTTTAGGCTATGCCAGACAGCGGGAGGACGGTAAGTATCAGGCGACTTATAAGATTTTGGATTTGGCCAATCAGCTGGCGTCGAATATTGACGCAGTAAATGTAGTGAGACCGTACCTGCGGGAGCTGGCGCGGAAAACCCAGGAGACCGTACATTTTGTCGAGCTGGACGGGGTAGAGGCTTTCTATGTGGATAAGGTAGAGTCCTATGCGAATTCCATTCAGATGGTCTCGCGGATCGGCAGCAGAATTCCTTTGTACTGTACGGCAGTGGGGAAGGCCATGCTGGCCTGTATGAGCGGCGGCGAGGTCGCAGACATCTGGGAGAACAGTCATATCGTGGCCAGGACATCGAAGACGATCACGAATTTTGAACATTTCTTGGAAGAGCTGGACGCGGTGAAAAATCAGGGCTACGCTTTGGACAATGAGGAGAATGAGGCCGGCGTGAGGTGTATCGCTGTCAGTCTGCGTGACTATCTGGGAAAGGTGCGGTATGCGCTCAGCATCTCTGTGCCTTCTGCGAGGATGGACCAGGAAAGAGTGCGAGAATTGGCCCGCTGTGCGATTGAAATTCAGAAAAGAATCCAAAGGGAAGTGCGCCTTTGAGGGACATATTGTGCGGAACAAGATGAAATACATTGTGAAAAATATACATATTTTTTGGAGATATTATAGTATTAACTAACAAAAAGCCTAAAGAGGCAAAAAGCAATATTGACAAACTCAGATACTGAGAATACAATATGCACAAAGAAACTTATAAGACAACTTACAAGATAGGTGGATTTAGAGTGGCAATTCAGAAGCAGAATATTACCGATCAGGTGGTTTTATTTTTGAAAGAACAGATTGAAAATGGAATATGGCTGCCGGGTGAGAAAATTGACTCCGAAAATAAGCTCACGAAGGAGTTGGAGGTCAGCAGGGCCAGTGTACGCTATGCGATTCAGCAGCTGATTGCTGTGGGTATTCTGGAGAGTCACCAGGGAAAGGGAACTTTTGTGCGTGCTATTCCGGCGAAGGCTATCGCAGGTAAGTTGAACACTCTGTATCAGGAGAACAAAGACATGGAGGATATTTTGGAATTCCGTCAGATTATCGAGACGGAGAGCTGCAAGATTGCCGCGAGAAACATCACTCCAGAGATCTTAAAGAGCATGGAAGAAAACCTGTATGTGATGAAGAAAGATATGCATAAGACAGATGAGTTCGTGAAGAATGATCTTAGCTTTCATAAATCTATCTCTTTGGCTACAGGCAATAAGATGATTATCCGAAGTGTGGAGCTGATCTCTGAGGGGACAGAGCAATTGCAGCGGCAGTTTAACACAGACTATTTGGTGAAAGAGGCGATTTTTTATCACTCTAAAATTTTAGAATGCCTGAAGCAGCGGGATGGAATCGTCGCGGCAGAGTACATGAGACGGCATCTGAATGTGATGATTGATGAATATTATCGCCTGAAAGGAAAGTGACAGGATTTTTTTACTCATAACTTGTAAGACAACATACAAGTTATAGAAAGAGAGGAAAGAGAATGTACGAGAAGAGTTTGGAGACGTTGAGAAGACAAAAGCTAGTTCCGGTGGTGAAGCTGGAACGAGTGCAGGATGCTTTGCCATTGGGAGAGACTCTGTGTGAGGCGGGACTTCCCATTGCAGAAGTGACTTTTCGCACAGATGCAGCCCAGGAAGCCATCGAGAAGCTGACGAAAGAATTTCCAGGTATGACAGTGGGTGCCGGGACAGTCGTCAATAAGGAACAGGCGAAGAGAGCGTTTGCCGCCGGAGCGCAATTTCTGGTATCGCCTGGTGTGAATCGGGAGGTCATTGAGTATGCGCTGGGACAAAACTGTCCAGTCTATCCGGGAACCTGCACGCCGTCAGAGATTATGACAGCCCTGGAATATGGACTTCCCGTAGTGAAATTTTTTCCGGCGAATCAGTATGGGGGCCTGAAGACGATACAGGCGCTAGGGAGTGTATTTAGCCAGCTACAGTTTATGCCGACGGGAGGCATCCATGCGGGGAACTTGCTGGAGTATTTGGAGGACCCTAGGGTGATTGCCTGTGGAGGTAGCTGGATGGTGAAGGATTCTCTGATTCGGCAGGGAGATTTCCAGAGAGTGGGCCAGCTGACGAGAGAAGCGGTAAAGCTGATACAAGAACAGAATGGGAAGTGATGGAGATGAAGATATTGGTGACGCCTACATCGCTGCAGCCAGGAAGAAAATCTAAGGCGTTGGAGAGACTGAGGGATTTTTCAGAAGAGCTGGTTTTCAATGACAAGAGCCGCCCTCTGACGGAAGAAGAATTGATACCTTTGCTGAAAGGCTGTCAGGGGTATCTGGCGGGATTGGATTTTATTACAGAGAGAGTGCTGCGGGAGGCAGAGGATTTGAAGGTGATCTCTCGGTATGGGACAGGGTATGACCGTATTGATATGGCGGCTGCCAGTCAATATGGGGTGACTGTGACGAATACACCGGGGGTAAATGCGCAGGCTGTGGGCGAGCTGGCTTTTGGGCTACTGCTGTCTGTGGCCAGACAGATTTCTTATTTAGACCGGACGACCCGCAGCGGAGAATGGGTGAGAGCTGAGGGGGTGGAGCTGAAAGGCAAGACTCTGGGGATTCTGGGATTGGGCGCGATCGGAAAGGTAGTAGCACGGTGTGCCAAAGGCTTTGGAATGAGAGTGGCTGCCAGTGATCCTTTCATAGACCGGGAATATTGCCGGGAGCACGGAATTGAGGCAATGGATATGGAGGACTTGCTGTCTTTTGCGGATGCAGTCAGTTTGCATCTGCCTTTGAACAAAGAAACCACACATCTAATCGGAAAAGAAGCTTTGGCTAGGATGAAGGATGGAGTGATTTTGATCAATACATCCCGAGGTGGAATCATTGATGAGGAGGCGGCGTACTGCGGCTTGAAATCTGGAAAGATTGGAGGGTTAGGATTAGACGCATTTGAGAACGAGCCGCCGAAGGGGTCTTCTCTCTTTGAGTTTTCCAATGTAGTAGCGACTCCTCATACTGGCGCTCACACAAAGGAGGCGGCCAGTATGATGGCAGAACGGGCGGTAGACAACCTGATTTCGGTGCTACAAGGAGAACGGTGTCCGTATATTGTGGGGCAGAGTACATAAAAGGTAAAGATAGGAGGATTTTACACATGAAGAAGAAATTATTGGCGAGTTTATTATGCATGGCTATGGCGAGCAGTCTGTTGATTGGATGCGGCGGCAGTTCTGACAGCGAAAAAGAGGGCAGCTCTGCGACAGAGGAGGCTTCAGGAACACAGGAGTCCACAGATGCGTCCTCGAAGAACTCTACCGGAGAAGCCGTAGACGCTTCTGAGGTGACGGTGCCAGAAGAAAAAGGTGACTGGGTGGTCGGCTTTTCCAACTACTCAGCCGGAAATTCCTGGAGACAGCAGATGGAGGCAGAATTTAAGGAAGAGGCTGAGGCTTTGAAAAAAGCCGGAGTGATTTCTGATTACACGATGCTCAATGCAGACAATGACCAGTCCAAACAGATCTCGGATATTCGCGATTTGATTACCATGGGCTGTGATGCCATTGTGGTGACGGCAATCACTGCGGACGGATTAAATGATGTACTGGAAGAAGCAGAAGAGGAAGGAATTAAGGTCGTGAACTGTGATAACCTCTCTAGCAGTACGAAGCTTACCAGCAAAGTCATGGTTTCGGATTATGATTTTGGAAAGCTCTGCGGAGAATGGCTGGGTGAACAGCTCCCGGACGGTGGAAAAGTAATTGAGCTGAACGGAACTGCAGGAACCTCTACGGATACAAACCGGGCTGCAGGTATGGAGGACGGGCTCGCCGAGGCAAGCCCTGACAGTGAGATCATTGCTTCTGTGAATGCGGATTGGGATTACGCGACAGCAAAGACGGCGGTGGAAGAACTGCTGAATACCTATCCTGAGATTGACGGAGTACTGTCCCAGGGAGGTGCGATGACTCAGGCGGCCATGGAAGCGTTTGAGGCGGCAGGAAGAAAATTGGTCCCGATGACTGGGGAGGCGTCCAACGGTTTCTTGAGGTCTTGGGTGGAAGCAAAGGATAAGGGCTTTTCTAGTATCGCTTTTGTGTGTCCGACGACCCAGAGCGCGATTGCTTTAGACGTGGCGGTGAATGCTCTGAATGGTGAGGAGGTACAGCCGGAATATCTGGCATCAGAAGACCCTGTGACAGAGGAGAACGTAGACAGTGTATATCGTAAAGACTTATCTGACAATTTCTGGCCTGCAGGAACACGTTTGAGCGAGGAGAAAGCACAGGAGATGTTTGCAGAGTAGGAAGCATTTCCTGTATGGTTTTGAGGCCGGGTGTCGGTGGGATACCCGGCCTTTTTGACGGCGCGCAGAAAAAGGTAGCTGTACCTCTCAAATTTAGGGGGAGGAAAGCTGTAGTGGGTCTGCACGCTTGGGTATTAGGAGGAGAGAAGATGAAACCAGTACTGGAAATCAAAGATCTGGATAAAAAATTTGTCGGAGTACATGCGGTGGACCACGTGTCATTTCAGTGTTATCCAGGTACCGTTCATGTATTGCAGGGAGAAAATGGCGCTGGAAAAAGTACAATTCTGAAAATGTTGTCGGGACTGTATCAGCCTGATTCCGGGGAGATCTGTCTACACGGGAGGAAGGTGACATTTCGACAACCCAGGGATGCTCAGGAACAGGGAATCGCCATGGTTTACCAGGAGATGACGATACTGCCGGAGCTGACGGTGGCTCAGAACGTCTTTTTAAACAAAGAAGTGAGAAAGAGGAAGCTGTTGGATGAAAGAGAGATGATTCGCCGGACAAAGGAGCTGGGAGAAAAGTACGGGATAGAAGTGGACCCTTATGCTACAGCCGGGGAGCTGCCCATCGCCGCCCAGTCCATGGTGGAGATTCTCAAAGCTTTGGCTTCGGAGCCGGACATTTTGATTCTGGATGAGCCCACTTCGACTTTGACGAAGACGGAGGTACAGAAACTGTACGCGATTGTCCAAGGGTTAAAGGAAATGGGAAAGACGATTTTATTTATCTCTCACCGGATGGAAGAGGTCTTTCAGTTCGGGGACCGGATTACGATCATGAAGGATGGAAAGCTGGTGGGAACCTATGAAATCTCAAAGCTTAGTAGCGACGATATCATACGGCTGATGGTGGGGAGAGATCTACAGGATATTTTTCCGCCTAAGCTTCGAGAAAAAAATTCGGAGGAGATCTTTCGCGTGGAGGAGCTTTCAGATGCCGGCTGTGTGCACAATGTGAGCTTTTCCATCCGAAAGGGTGAGGTTCTGGGAATTGCGGCACTGGATGGACAGGGACAGACGGAGCTTCTGCGGACCGTAGCAGGGGTGCGCAGACACACGGCAGGAAAAATTTTTCTGGGTGGGAAGGAACTGAGATATCAGACCGCAAAGAAAGCCCTGAGACTGGGAATCGGCTATGTGCCGGAGGACAGAAAAGGACAGGGACTGTGTCTGTCTCTTTCCGTGGGAGAGAACCTTGCTCTGGCTAGCATGAGAAGGCGGCAGACCGCAGGCGTCATCAGGAGAAAAGCGGAGAGAGAAGTGATACAAAAGATGATCACACAGTTGAACATCAAGACACCTAGTGCTGCACAGGCGGTTGCGAATCTTTCAGGCGGAAATCAACAAAAGGTGTCCATTGGAAAGAGCCTGGCGGACGAACCGAAAGTCCTTTTGCTCAATGAACCTACCCGGGGAATTGATGTGGAGGCAAAGCAGGAGATCTACCGCCTGATTCGCCGGCTTGCCAAAGAGGGTGTCGGAATCTTAATTTACACTTCCGACATGATGGAAGTGATCGGTCTGAGCGACCGCATCTTCACTATGTATGAGGGCAGGATTACCGGGGAACTCAGCGGGGAGGAAATCGAGGAAGAGGCGATTATGCGGGGTGCGATGAATATGGCTTGATGTTATAGAAAGGACCTTGTCACGCTAATGCGTGAAAGACCTTTCCTATAACATCAAGCGCTCCGCTGTGGATGCACACGCTGCAATAAGGAATTTCACCGCAAAGCGGTGCTGCAGCGGCGCACAAAGTGGGACGCGCCCCTCAAAGAGTGAAGAGATGAGGAGGTTGAAGGGGTCTTGTCCACTTTGTTTTACATATAGAAAGGAGTCTCAAATGGAAAAAGCAGGAATACTTCATTCAAAGCATGACCGGCTGTTGTTGTTCAAGAGAAAAAGCGAAGTGATTTTTGTCTATATCTTTCTGGTAATTTTTTTTATAGCCGCGATGCTTTTGAGTGACCGTTTTATGACGGAGCGAAACCTCAGAAATCTGATTATATCAAATATAGGTTTGCTGTTTGTGGCATATGGACAGTTGTTTATCGTACTTCTTGGAGGTGTGGACCTGTCTGTAGGTTCGGTCATCTCTCTGACCAATGTGATCTGTGTGACGATGATTACAGAGAATCCGTCCACCTGGTTCCTGGCATTTATCGCCAGTCTGGCAGCGGGCGCAGGCGTGGGTCTAGTGAATGGACTGTTGGTGGTGAGAGGACGGCTGCAGCCGATTATTGCTACCTTGGCGACGCAGACCTTTTTTGCCGGGGTGGCGCTCTATATCATGCCGGGCCCGGAGGGAATTCTCCCCTCTGAGCTTTGCAAGTTTATCACAAAGGGCTGGAATTATCTGTTTCCTCTGTTCTTGACGTTGATAGTCTCGACTGTGGTTTGGCTGCTCCTAAACCGTAGCCGATTCGGAAGAGCGGTGCTGGCTGTCGGTGGGAACGAACAGTCTGCGAAATCTTCTGGAATCTCTGTGGGAACGGTGAAGATTAAGAGCTTTATCTTTACCAGTCTGATGGCTGTTATGGCAGGGCTGTTTATATCGGCCTATGCTACCTCAGGAAGCCCGCTGATTGGCGAGGCGTACTCCCAGCGTTCCATCACCGCGGCTGTGGTGGGAGGAGCTGCTCTAGCCGGAGGAAAAGGAAGCGTGGTTGGCTGTATCGCGGCAGCAGGAATCCTGGGGATTGTGAACAATCTTTTGAACCTGAGAGGAGTATCTTCTTATTATCAGTACGTACTTCAAGGTGTGATCTTGATTCTGGCGCTAGCGATCAGTGCGGTCCGCACGAACAAGAAGTAGAAGGGAGGAGAGGAATATGAACACAAATGAAAGATCACTGACCTATAAGAAGATCATGCCTCTCATTCTGGTTTATGCGGTTATGGTGGGGCTGAGTATCGTCGCGAATTTCTTAAATCCAGGATTTTTGAGTCTGTCGCATATCTGGACGATTGTTCGTCAGATGTCATTTCTGGGAATCGTCTGCATCGGGTAGACCCTGGTGATTCTCACGGGAGGTATTGACCTGTCCATGCAGTATACGTTGGTTCTCTGCAATGTGGTGAGTGCACAGGTGATCTCAGGACAGAATGAAAATACATGGATGGCACTGGCAGTCAGCATTCTGATCTCGGCAGTGATCGGGCTAATCAATGGCTTTGGCGTTTACTTTTTGAAGATACCGGCGATGATTATGACTTTGGCCACTGGAAGTGCGGTCTGGGGAATCGCTTATATCTACTGTAACGGTGCCCCTAAGGGGAAGACCTCGGAGATTTTAAGCTTTATCGCCAACGGAAAAATCGGGGGCATCATCAACGGAGCTTCTCTGATCTGGATGCTCCTAAGTGTAGCTGTGATTCTGGTGCTGAAGTTCACGGTGTTCGGCAGGACGGTCTATGCAGTCGGTGTCAACCGGGAGAGTGCGAATTATTCGGGAATTAACGTTCCTGCCACTTTGATAGGAATCTATGTGGCAGCCAGTGTGCTGGCAGGAATCAGTGGATTCATCCTGCTGGGATATACTGGGACCAGTTATCTATCCACTGGAGAATCCTACAACATGGATTCCATCGCCGCCGTGGTCGTGGGAGGCACTTCCATCATGGGAGGCAGCGGTTCCTATGTGGGAACGATCGCAGGTGTAGGAATTATGATTATCATCAACAGTCTGATGACGGTACTGAACATGGCGGAGTCTGGAAAACAGATGGTTCAGGGATTGATTATCATCGTGCTGTTGGTGATCGTATATGGAAGAAAGGACAGAGAGTAGGGGGAGGCAGAACTATGAAAAAAGTAATATCTTATCCAATTGCCAAGGAGAGTCCAGGGTGGCCAGGAAATCCCACGTATCAGGCAGAACAGGTGACGGACATCCAAAAAGGGGATTCGGCTAACACGTTCATGATACATCTTTTTAACCATTTCGGCACACACATGGATGCGCCGCTGCACTTTAACCCTAAGGGAGCGGCAGTCAAAGACCTGCCGATAGAAGAGTTTCTCTATGAAAATCCTTTGCTGGTGGATATCCCCAAGGGAGCAGGCGAAAAGATTTACACGGAAGATTTAAGACCTTATGAGCAGGAGATCAAAGGCAGAGATTTGTTGATGATAAGGACGGGGTTTTCCAGGGTGCGCGCAGAAAATCCCCAGGTGTATGCCCAGAATGGGCCGGCGCTTTGCAGCGATGCGGCAAAATATCTGATGGAGAACTATGCAGATCAATTAAAGGCAGTGGCTCTGGATTTCATTTCTCTGGCCTCCTATAGTGACTGTGTGGACGGAGATCTCTCCCATCAGTATCTGTGTGGAAAGTTTCATCCGGGACATATCTGTATCATCGAGGATGTGAATATGGAAGGGCTGAGTCAGGAACAACTGGTGTACGCCGAGGCTCTTCCCTTGTTTTTGGAGGGAGTGGACAGCAGTCCGGTTACGATGTGGGTAAAACTACAGACAGACCGCCAAGATGGGAGGCAGTAAGATGGAGATTATCGACATTCACGCGCACATATATCCGAGAGTCGCGGGAATCACAAAAGGAGCGCCCATGGTCTCCATGAGACATGGAAAAGTAAAAATCGGGAATCAGATCACCCAATTTCTTCCGCCCTCCTTCACGGAGGCGGCCAGCACACCGGAGACTTTGATCGCCTATATGGATTGGTGTGGGATTTCCAAGGCGCTTTTGATGCCAAATCCGTATTACGGCTATCACAACGACTATGTGTTAGAAGCGGTGAGAGCTTATCCGGACAGGCTAAAAGGGATTGCCCTGGTAGATCTTCTCAGAGGAGAAGAGGCGGCCAGAGAGTTGGAGCGTATTTATGAAGACACGGAACTGTTTGGCTTTAAGGTGGAGACGGACAGCACGTTCCAATGCGCGCCCCACAAGCATATGACGGACGCAGACCTGATGCCGGTCTGGGAATGCTGCAATCGGTACCGTCAGCCGGTTTTCCTGCATCTGTTTACAGATAGGGATGTGGAAGATTTAGAAACACTGACGCGCAGGTTTTCGCAGATCACTTATGTGATCTGCCATATGGGAGCGGACAGTTGCTTTCAGCGGGGTAGAAACCGCGGGAACTTTCAGCGGGTATTGAGGTTGGCTAAGGAAAATTCAAATGTCTATCTGGACACCTCGACGGTACCTGTCTATTTCCAGGAGGAGTATCCTTTTCCCACCAGCGTCAAAATCATCCAGGAGGCGTATCAGGCAGTGGGGGCCGAAAAGCTGTTGTGGTCTTCCGACTATCCAGGAATGCTGAACCATGCGACCATGAGGGAGCTGATTGACATGGTTGTGAGACACAGCAAAATTCCTCAGGAAGATCTGAGGAAAATCATGGGGGAAAATGCGAAAAAGCTTTGGTTTTCTGACTGATAAGCCAAAGACGGTAAAGAGAAATGGGGGAGAGAGCTATGTTAGTGTTGGCCATTGAGTCCAGTACGAGTTCAGCAAAAGCCGTTTTGTACGACACGGTTCAGGGTGTGGTGAGGTCTGGCCAGGAGGTCTATTCCGCAGGAATCGGTCACGACGGTCAGACCAATGCTCAGGCCGTGTTTGAGACGACGATGCGCGTCGCCAGAGGGATTGCACAAGGAGAGCGGGTGGAGGCAGTCGCCCTGTGCGGCACCTGGCATGGAATCTGTGCCTGCGACTCGAAAATGGTTCCGATCACGCCGGTGTATTCCTGGAATTTCACAAGAACGGCAAACATGTGCAAGCAGATGCGAAAGAATGAGGAATTGAGAAAAAAGCTGTATCACAATACCGGCTGCATGCCTCACAATACCTATCCGCGCCATGCGATTCAGTACATGATGAGCAGGGGGATGGATTTGACCAATAAAGTTTTTATCACGCAGGGCGGTTATAATTTCTACCGTCTCACCGGAAAATTCTGGGAATCCATCAGCACACAGAGCGGAACGGGAGTGGTGAATCTTTTCAATCATCAGTATGATAAGTTTACCCTGGAATTTCTGGGAATTCGAAGGGAACAGCTAGGAAGGCTGGTGACTTACCGAAACGTCTGCCCTCTGAGTGAGAACGGGGCGAAACTTTTGGGAATCCGGCAGGGTACCCCCGTGGTTCCCGCGCATCCTGATGGCGCACTGAATCAGATCGGGAATTATGCCAGCCATCCAGGGATTATGACGATCTCTATAGGGACCAGCGGTGCTCTTCGAATGGCCACCGAAACGCCGATTCTCCCCAAAGGGAATGAGCTGTGGTGCTACTGCGGGGCTGAGGGGTGGATTTCCGGCGCGGCCATTTCTGGAGCCTGCAACTGTGTGAATTGGTTCCGAGACTGCCTGTGCAGTCCGGCTGTGTTGGAAAATGGGCATAGGGTGTCTTTTCAGGAACTAGAACGTGTAGAGGAATTAAGAGGGGACGTGCCGGTCTTTCTCCCATTTCTCTTTGGCGAGAGGTGTCCCGGTTGGTGCGATTCCAGGAGGGCGGGCTTTTATCAGGTGAAGGCTTCTCACGGAATCAGAGAATTCTATCAGTCCTTGCAGATGGGGATTCTGTATAATCTCTATCAGTGCTATGAGGTGCTTTGCCGGGAAAATGGAAGACCGAGGCAGATCATTGTGTCAGGGGGCATCAGCAATTCCAGGCGCTGGCTTCAGATGCTGGCGGATATCTTCGAGGAGGAAATTCTGGTGGCGAATCACCCAAACGCTTCCTCTATGGGGGCTGTGGCATTGGCTCTGTATGCCTGCGGTCAATTGGATGATATCAATGAATTTCGCCAGGACTATGATGCGGCTGAGAAGATTGAGCCGAACCAGTACATGTTTTCTTATTATATGGAAAATTACCAGCGCTATCTGAGGATGTACTACAGTGATTTAAATTGAGAATGAGAAAAAAGGCGTCTGGCAGAATCCAATCTGTACAGGCAGATGGCACAGCTACACAGACGGGAAAGGAAGGAAAATGGATACAGTACGGAAAAAATATACGATCATGACAGTGACCAGCATGGGAGTCCGAATCACTCCGCTGTCTCGGCAGCCGGTTCATACCAGCAGCCTGTATCAGATGCAGAGCACCAGCGCCGAGAGCAATGTGCTGAATGTAAGTGCCTCCCTGGGGAAACCGGTGAAGGTTCTGACGAAGTTTGTGAGCAAAAGTCCGATTTCTGCTTTTATTCAAGGAGAGCTGCGCAGGAGAGGGATTGAGTTCGAAGGTAAAGCTGTGGCTCAGGAGGGCCCCTGGGGAGTACGGCATCAGTTTAATATCGCAGACAGCGGCTATGGTCTGAGAGGACCTAGAGTCCACAATGATCGAGCCGGCGAGGTGGGGCTGACTCTTCGGGCGGAGGATTTCGATCTGAAACGGATTTTCGAGGAAGAAGGTTGTCAGATTTTTCATCTGTCCGGATTGGTGGCAGCGCTGTCGCCCCAGGTGGGAGAGTGTTGTCTGAAAATGGTGGAAGAGGCGAAGAAAAATCATGCTCTGGTATCCTTTGATCTAAATTACAGGGCGAGCTTTTGGAAGGGCAGAGAAGAACAGCTGCGGAAAGTGTTTCACGAAATTGCGCAGGCTGCGGATATCCTGATCGGGAACGAAGAGGATTTTCAATTGGCGTTGGGAGCAGAAGGGCCGAAGACCGGAGGAGAGGCAGTGAGTCAGATCGAGAGCTTTCAGGAAATGATTAGCCGCGTGGCAAAAGAGTATCCGAATGTGAAGGTTTTCGCGACAACACTCAGGCAGGTTGTAAGCGCCAATGAGCATCTGTGGGGCGCAATTATGCTGGCAGAAGGACAATGGTATGTGGAGAAACCCAGGGAGATTCCTGTATTGGACAGAATCGGCGGCGGAGATGGCTTCGTAGGCGGCCTTCTCTATGGTATCAGTCAGGGGTGGGAGCCTGAACAGTGGTTGAAATTCGGCTGGGGGACCGGAGCGATGGCGGCGACGCTGCTGGAAGACTATGCGTCTCCGGTCAGCGAGGAACAAGTGTGGAGTATCTATGAGGGCAATGCGAGAGTCAAACGTTGAGAAGGAGAGGAGGCATAAAAATGGAGAAGTCCAAGATCGGTGTGATTGGTCTGGCAGTGATGGGGGAAAATCTGGTGATGAACATGGAAAGCAAGGGCTTTCGGGTCAGTGTCTATAACCGCACGACAGAGAAAGTGACGCGTTTTCTGCAAGGCCGGGCCCGGGGAAAACAGATTCAGGGGGCCTATTCCCTGGAAGAATTGGTTGGCCAGCTAGAAAAGCCCAGAAAGATTTTCCTGATGGTTAAGGCTGGGCAGCCGGTGGACGTGCTCGTGGAGCAGCTTCTGCCGTTGCTGGAAGAAGGGGATATTTTGATTGACGGCGGAAATTCCCATTTTCCAGATACACAGAGAAGAACAGAGTATGTGGAGAGCCAGGGAAAGTATTATGTAGGATGCGGGGTGTCCGGCGGGGAGAGCGGCGCACTGAGAGGTCCGTCTTTGATGCCGGGAGGCTCGAAGGAGGCATGGCCCAAGATACAACCGATTTTACAGGCAATCGCCGCGAAGACCGAAGACGGGATTCCCTGCTGCCAGTGGGTAGGAAACGGGGGAGCCGGCCATTTCGTGAAAATGGTCCACAATGGAATCGAATATGGAGATATGGAACTGATCTGTGAGGCTTATCATCTGATGAAAACATTATTGGGTCTCTCCTGCCAGGAAATGCACGAGATCTTTGCGCGGTGGAATGAGTCTAGACTCAACAGTTATCTGATCGAGATCACAGGAGATATTCTGGCCTATCGAGATGAGGACGGCGAACCACTGGTGGAGCACATTCTGGATACCGCGGGGCAGAAGGGAACCGGAAAGTGGACAGTGGAGGCAGCTCTAAATCAAGGGAGTGCGCTGACGTTGATCGGGGAGGCGGTTTTCTCACGGTGTTTATCTGCAATGAAAGAAGAGAGAGTGAAAGCATCGAGGCTTCTGCCGGGGGTTCACAGGAAGTTTGAGGGGAATAAAGAGGAGTTCCTGAATTGGATTGAGGATGCTTTGTATGCCTCTAAGATCGTCTCCTACGCTCAGGGCTATGCGCTGATGAGAAATGCTTCTGTGTCCTATGGTTGGAAACTGGCCTATGGAGACATTGCGTTGATGTGGCGGGGCGGCTGTATTATCCGCAGCGCCTTTTTAGGGGAGATCAAGAACGCCTATGATAAAAATCCAGCTCTGGAGAATCTGCTGCTGGATTCTTATTTTACGGATGCTATGGAAAAAGCACAGCAAGGATGGCGCAAGGTGTGTGCAGCCGCGCTGGAATACGGAGTGCCTGTGCCAGCTATGACTTCCGCACTGTCTTACTACGATGGCTGTCGGTGTGAGAGATTGCCTGCGAATCTTTTGCAGGCCCAGAGGGACTATTTTGGGGCTCACACCTATGAACGGCTGGACGCGCCCAGAGGTCAGTTTTTCCATACCAACTGGACCGGGGAAGGAAACGCTACGGCGGCCAGTGTCTACAGTGTGTGAGGAGGAAGGGCTATGAATATCTACAGAGAGTCCCAGAGTAGAAATGGACTGACGAAAGAGCAGATACGGCGGACTTTGTGGCAGGGCTTGGAAGGCAGAAAGCTGAACAAAGTCCTGATGATCTCTCCGGATTTTACCCGCCTTCACTCCAACGGTGGCTTTATCACCAATGCCTGCTACCATTTTCTGAGGGCTCAGGGATGTCAAGTGGAAGTTCTGATCGCCCAGGGGACCCATGAGGATATCAGCGAAGAACAGTTCCGGGAAATGTACGGGGATATTCCCTACGACATGATGATTCCCCATCGATGGAGGGAAGACACTGTTGTCATCGGGGAGGTACCTGAGGAATATCTGAAAGAGATCACAGGGGGACTTTGGACGCAGAGCTTAGCTGTGGAGGTCAACAGAAAAGTGTTGGACCCTTCCTATGATTTGATCTTGTCGGTGGGTCAAGTGGTTCCCCATGAGGTCATCGGCATGGCCAACCATTCTAAAAATATCTTCGTGGGAGTGGGAGGAAGGCAAATCATCAACAAGTCCCATATGTTGGGCGCAGTTCTCGGTCTGGAACAGATTATGGGGAAAGACCACTCTCCGGTGCGTCAGGCTTTTGATTACGCGCTGAAGCATTTTCTCAAGGAAGTTCCGCTGGTGTTCGTTTTGACTGTGACCACCGCCGATGGGGAGGAGATCTGTACCCATGGACTCTACATCGGAGATGAGAGAGCAGTTCTAGAGGAGGCCATCGCTAAGTCACAGGAGAAGAACATTCGTTTTTTAGATAAGGAAATTCAAAAATGCGTGGTCTATCTGGACCCCAGAGAGTTTCAAAGTACCTGGGTGGGAAATAAGGCGGTCTACCGAACTAGAATGGCCATGGCTGACGGCGGGGAGCTGCTGATTTTGGCTCCGGGCGTGCATTGTTTTGGTGAAGATAAGACCAACGATGAGATCATACGCCGTTATGGTTACTGCGGCCGGAAGCGAGTGCTGGAACTATTTGAGAGAGAAGAACTGCTCAAAGAAAATATGGGTGCGGCAGCCCATCTGATACATGGTTCCAGTGATGGAAGATTCACCGTGACCTATGCGGTCAAAGAGATCTCAAAGGAGGAGATAGAGTCGGTATATTTTCAGGCCGTGGACTATGATGAGGCGGTGCGGCGCTATGATGTCAGCAGGCTGAAGGAGGGGGGGAATCGGATGGAGGACGGAGAAGAGATCTATTTTGTCCGTAATCCGGCGCTGGGCCTTTGGGCTGCAAAAAAAGCTTGACTTAGAGTGAACTCCAGGTTTTATACTGCTATGTAGAGGAAGATCATAAATAAAAAACCAGGAGGGATAAGTATGGAATTTAAGGAGTTTCAGGATTTAAAGTTGTCGGCACTGGGTTTTGGAGCGATGCGTCTGCCCACGGTGGGAGGAGACCCCAACGGAGCGGTGGACGAGAAACTGACGGCTGAGATGGTGGCTTACGCGAGGGCGCAGGGAGTAAATTATTTTGACACCGCCTATGGATACCACGATGGCATGTCAGAGGTCGTGATGGGAAACATTCTGGGTCAGTACCCGAGAGAGAGCTTCTATCTGGCAGACAAGTTTCCAGGCTACGATCTGGCAAATATGGACAAGGTGGAGGAAATCTTTGAAGAGCAGCTGAAGAAATGTGGTGTGGATTATTTTGACTTTTATCTTTTCCACAATGTATACGAGAAAAACATTGAACCGTATATGGACGAAAAGTATGGAATTATGGACTATCTGTGGAGACAGAAACAGGCAGGGCGCATCCGGCATCTGGGTTTTTCGGCCCATGGGCGTTATGAGACTTTGAAGCGGTTTTTGGAAGCCTATGGGGACAGAATGGAATTTTGTCAGATTCAATTGAATTATCTGGACTGGAAGCTTCAGGATGCCAAGGCAAAAGTGGAGTTGTTGAATGAGTACAAGATTCCGATTTGGGTCATGGAGCCGTTAAGAGGCGGAAAGCTGGCAACGCTGTCCCAGGAAAATGAGGCGAAGCTGAAAGCGTTGCGCCCGGATGAGGAAACGCCGGCCTGGGCTTTTCGCTTTCTGCAGTCTGTGCCGGGTGTGACCATGGTTCTGTCCGGTATGTCAGATATGGAGCAGATCAGGAAGAATATCGCTACGTACAGTGAGCATAAGCCTCTCTCAGAGAAAGAATGGGACGCTCTGTCAGAGGTGAGGACAGTATGCTGGATATTCTGCCATGTACAGCCTGCCGTTACTGTGTTCCCCACTGCCCGCAGGGATTGGACATTCCCACATTGCTGTCTTTGTATAATGAGACGAGATTCGTCAACGGACTGATTGCGCACATGGCTGTGGATGCGCTTCCTGAGGAGAAACGTCCTTCGTCTTGCGTCGGTTGCCAAAGCTGCGAGGCTGTCTGTCCCCAGCAGCTGGAAATTGCCGCAGCTATGGCCGATTTTGTAGATAAACTGAATCAGCCGGCGGGATTGTAGAGAAGTCGGCGGAAATTAAATTTTCAGCCGGTGGATGGTATTGAAACTGTGTAAAATGACAAGCCTGTGTGATTTTCAACATCGCGCAGGCTTTTTGAGATGGGAAAAACTGACAGTTACTATAGAGTTTTGGGTTACTCTGCTGTATACTTAACTTTATCAGATGGGGAAGCCACCCGCCGCTGTAGGCGGTGGGCAGGAAATTAGTATCTGTGACGGGTGTCAATTCCCCATCAGATAAACGCTCCGCGAAGATGCACAGGATTCGGAGAGGAATGATGACGTCGGATGCCGCCCCGAATCCCGCGCGAAGACCCGCGAGCGGGTCTTGAAATATGATAGACAGCAGCAAAAGGATAAGTACACAGGAGGAATAACATATGAGAGAAGGCAAAAATGTGATACTGGTGGCAGACGATGAGAAAGAGATTCGTGATATTTTAGGACTGCTGCTGGAAGGGGAAGGTTATCTGGTGCTGAAGGCACAAAATGGGGAGGAGGTACTGGAACAGGCGGACAGTGAGGTAGATCTGTATCTCTTAGATGTGGATATGCCGCAGATGACCGGTTTTGCCGCAGCGGCGAAGCTGAGGAAGACATATCTGGCGCCGATTATTTTTCTGACCGCATATTCCGGCGAATCAGATAAGGTCATGGGATTTTCTGTGGGGGCGGATGACTATATTGTAAAGCCTTTCTCAAATATGGAAGTGCTTTTGCGGGTCAGAGCCCTGCTGCGGCGAACACAGCAGTATACGTCTGTGAAAGCGCAAAAGGAACCGGAGATCTCTGATACTCAACTGAGATATAAAGATTTGGTTTTAGATCTGGAAGAGCAGTCTGTCAAAAAGGGGGACCAGGTTATTGTGCTGACTTATACGGAATTTCGGATATTGGAATTGTTTCTCTCCCACAGAAAGAAAATCTATTCCGTTGAAAATATTTATCAGAGCATCTGGGAAGAAGATGCAGTGGGAGACAGCACGATCATGGTGCACATCAAAAATTTGAGAAAAAAGCTGGGAGATAACTCGAAGAACCCTCAGTATATCAAAACCGCATGGGGAAAGGGATACTATGCCGATTAAGGAGAGAGCGGAGAAAAAGAAGAGAAGGCGCTTGTCCTGGGAGATTTTGGAGCTGGTGGGGGCTGGGGCACTCATCGCGCTGCTGGCCTTTGTATTTTTGTATTTTGCATCCATGGCAATTTCAGAGACTTATCTGACAAGGAGAGGGTTTGCTCTAGACCAGAGACAGCTAAGGATTTTGACAGTATGGATTCGCAGCGTGTGCATGGCTGCCTCAGCCGTGGTGTTCGTGGCGGTTTTTCTGTTTTTGATTGGGCAGAAAATCTCGTATCTGCTGTTCATCATCTCGGGAGTGGAGGCGCTTCGCCAAAGGGAACTGGATTTTGAAATTTCCGTGAAGGGAAACGATGAGTTGACGGAGCTGGCAGAGAGTATTAATTATCTCTCACTGTCCCAAAGAGAGATCAATCAGAAAGAGCAAAGGCTCAAAGAGGAGAGAGAGACGCTGATACGTTCCCTGTCTCATGATATCCGGACTCCTCTGACTTCGATTCTCTCATACACGGAGTATATGGAGGGGAAAAAGACGCTGCAGCCCCATGAGGTCGAGGGGTACCTCTCCATGGTAAGGACGAAGGCGGAACAGATGAAGGTGCTGACAGACCGACTTCTGGGGAAGCGGGAAAAAAAGAAGGAAAAAATAGAAAATGGGCTTCTGCTGATGGAACAGCTGGCAGCGGAGTGGGAAGAGGCACTGGAAGATGAATTCTGCTGTCAGGTGGATTTAGGGCAATGCCAAAATTTCAGCGGGAACTATGATATTCATGATCTGCGTCGCATTTTTGACAATTTGGCGTCCAATGCGGCCAAGTATGCGGACCCGCAGGGCGCAGTAAAACTTCAGATTCAGACACAGGAAAATAGAGTTTGGATTCGACAGCGCAATAAGATGAGAGTGAGAAGTGAGGGACAGGTTGAGAGTCATAAGATTGGGCTGGAGAGTGTACGGCAGATCGCGGAGGAGTATAGTGGGGAGATGAAGGTGGAACAGACGGATATGACCTTTGAAGTAGAGATTGGTCTAGAGGCTGTTGAATTGTCTTCAAAAATAATGCCGTAAGTTTAGAATTCTTTAGAATTACCTTTTAAATTTCTTTATAAGTCCGTGTTAAATTAAGTACATAACAAAGAGAACTTACAAAAGAAAGAGAGGAAAGAAATATGGCATTAGGTATGATTTTAGTATTATTTATAGCGATAAGCGTGGTTAGTGGACTGGGAATTTTGTTTTTGCTGCTGACGAAAAATGAGAAGGTTAAAAAGGGAATGTACTATTTCCTGGCTGTCTGGGGTTTGGTGATTGCGTGGCTTACTTCAAGCAGCCTTCCGAACAATTACATGAACGGAAAACTGATCGCTTGGGGAATTAGTGCTCTCGGTGTGGTGGGAATTTTTGTATACCTGAAAGCAGGTTCAAAAGGACAGCGTCAGATCGCTTACGCGATGGTGATCGTCTCTGTTGTGGCGGGAGTTATGAGATTGTTTGGTTTGATCTAGGAAGAAAGCAGCCGTGGGAAAGCGGCTGCTTATATTTTTGGGAGGTGCCGCCGACAGGCGGCATGAAGGTTTCGCGATAAAATTGGCATACGGTTGCCATGTTCTGTCTATGGTATCGCTGCGAGCAAAATAAAATATCGGAGAAGTTAAAACAGGAATCAGAAGACTGGGTTGTTGTAATACTATAGAAGTGTAAAGTATAGTTAGCTAAAATTGAGAGGAGTGAGAGTTTGAAAATGGAAAGAAAAGGCTGTACTGTAAAGAAAAAAGCTGCGATAGGAGACTGGGCGGCAGGGTGCAGTGCTTTTTCTTGGGAGACGGAGGATCAAAGACATCTTTGGGGAAGGAATTTTGACTTTAACCGAATCGCTGACGGCAGTAACGTGACCTATATTCCAAGGGGAAGGGATTTCTACACATTCGGGACAGAGCTGGAGGACAGTCTGGACCGGGACACCCGCCAGACAACGGACTATGCCGCGGTGGGAGTCGGTGTGCTGCTTTTTCCCTCCACACCTGTTCTGTACGAGGGAATCAATGAGAAAGGTCTGATGGGAGGGCAACTCTACTATCGGGAGTTCGCCTGTTTTCCACAGGAGAAGGAGGATGGAAGGCTGCCGCTTCAGCCACCGTTTGCAGTGACTTATTTTCTGACCAAATGTGCTACCGTCCAGGAGGTGATTGAAAGACTTCAGGAGGTGACGCTGGTGGGGCAGCCGCTTCTCGGGACGGTTCCCACGATTCACTGGACCTTTTCAGACCAAACCGGAGAGACGATTATCATAGAACCAGATCAGGATGGTGTCCACGTGTACAGAGATACAGGAGGGGTGATGACAAACAGTCCAGGATATCCCTGGCACCGACTGAATCTGTTGAATTATGTGCATATCCGGGATTTGGACTATGATGAGAGAAAGCTGGGAGGAATCAGCCTGAATCAGTGCTTTTCGGGAAGCGGAGCTTTAGGGCTGCCTGGGGACTGGTCTTCTCCTTCTAGGTTTGTGAGACTCTCTTGCTTGAAGCATTACGCTGTGAAAGGAAAGACAGAGAAAGAAGGAGTTGCCTATATGTTTCGACTCTTTCAGAGCGTGGCTTTTCCCTATGGGATGGTAAAAGTAACAGAGAACGGGGTGCTCACAGAATATGACAGGGAAGTCACACCGTATGATTATACGGTCTATACCTCTGTGATGTGTGCGGAATCTCTGAGGTTTTACTGGACGACTTACCGGAATTCGAGGATACAGTATGTGGATTTGAGAACGCTGCTCTCTCAGGATTCGTGTCTGCAGTTTGAGCTAAACAAGGAAGAGGATTTTCTCTGTTTAACTGCTCAGGGAGAATATTAAATTTTCAAAAAGGTATTGTGTTTTTTCACAGATGCGTCATAATGGAAGTATGATAGAGGGAAAGAAGGTGATTGCCGATGGACATTAAGGTATCGGAGGAGGTTTCGTCCGAGTACCGGGAGGTGGTGGAGAGGATTCTCACAAACAAAGAATTTTTGCGTTTGAGCTTATATGCGCATCATCAGTGGACAAATCGACTGATGCATAGCATCAATGTGTCTTATCTGTCTTGGAAGATTGCGCGTGCGCTGGGATGTGACGAGAGAGTAGCCGCGAGGGCTGGACTTCTCCATGATTTCTGTCCTTATGATTTTACTGAGAAGACACCTACAGGTGAGCATCAGGCGTTCTACCACCCAAAGGCTGCTGCGGAAAACAGTGTCCAGAATTTTGAGATCACGGACCGGGAGAGAGACGCTATATTATCTCATATGTTCCCACTGGGACCAATTCCGAAGAACAAAGAGGCGTGGATTATTTCATTCGCTGATAAGGCGTGTGCAGTCACAGAAATGTGTCATATAGCCATTATGCTGGCCAGACGCAATCGCGTGGTAATCACGCCGGCTTAGAAAGAAAGGCTGCCGTATTTTTCTGTACGGCAGTCGTTTTTGCTATGGGAAAGATTTTGTGACGCTAATGCGTGAAAACCCTTTCCCATAGCAAAAACGCTCCGCTAAGGATGGGCACACCGCAATAAGGTAGTGTACCGCAAGGCGGTGTAGCGGCGGCGCGCAAAGTGGGACGCGCCCCTCAAAGATTGAGGAGAAAGGGCAGTTGAGGTGGGCTTGCCTACTTTGTTCTGTAATGGGAAAGATTTTGTGACGCTAATGCGTGAAAACCCTTTCCCATAGCAAAAACGCTCCGCTAAGGATGCGCACGCCGCAATGAGGAATTTCACCGCAAGGCGGTGTAGCGGCGGCGCGCAAAGTGGGACGCGCCCCTCAAAGATTGAAGGAAAAGGAGAGTTGAGATGGGCTTGCCTACTTTGTGCTGTAATGGGAAAGATTTTGTGACGCTAATGCGTGAAAACCCTTTCCCATAGCAAAAACGCTCCGCTAAGGATGGGCACACCGCAATAAGGTAGTGTACCGCAAGGCGGTGTAGCGGCGGCGCGCAAAGTGGGACGCGCCCCTCAAAGATTGAGGAGAAAGGACAGTTGAGGTGGGCTTCCAACTTTGTTACAGTGAGGAGTGAAAAAATGAACGGCTTATCAGACATACACAGTAAGAATACGATATTGATACTGGAAGATGACGCAAAACTAAATGAGGGAATCAGGCTGGCGCTGAAGAAGGAGGGCTGTGATTTTTTGCAGTGCAGGACCATCCGGGAAGCGAGAACTTGTCTGAGTCAAAAGGAGATTGATCTGGTCCTTCTGGATTTGAATCTGCCTGACGGGGACGGCATGGATTTTCTCACCGAGATACGGAATGGGTGGGATATTCCGATTATTATCGTTACAGCTAACAATATGGAGACAGACATTGTGATGGGATTGGAACTGGGTGCCAATGATTACATCACGAAGCCTTTTAGTTTAATGGTACTGCGGGCAAGAGTGGCAGTTCAGCTTCGCCAGAGAAAAAACACGGGGCAGTTCATTTACCAGGAAGGGCCCTTTGTGTTTGATTTTGAACGGATGGTTTTTCAGGTGAGAGGTCAGGAGACGGAATTTAGCAAGACGGAGCAGAGGCTTTTGAGAAAGTTGATTGAAAACAAGGGAGCTACACTAAAACGCAGTTATCTCATTGATGAGGTGTGGAATGGCGACACGGAGTATGTGGATGAACATGCATTGACTGTGACGGTGAAAAGGTTGAGGGATAAGATTGAAGAGGACAGCAGCAGTCCGAAATTCATCAAGACGGTCTATGGCATTGGGTACACATGGGTGATAGAGTGAGATGATTTATATCATAATCGGAGTGCTGGCAGTCATATTGGCAGTCTGTATTCTTATCTACGGGAGAAGAAAAAACAAAGAGCTGCTGATTCGGCTAGAGGATATGCTGGAGAAAGCCAGGAACGGCAGTTTTGGCGGAGGTCGGATTGATGAGACCATGTTGTCTTCCATTGAAAACTCCATGGCCAGGTTTCTGGAGGATAGCTGTCTGGCGGGAGAAAATTTAAGGGAGCAAAAGGAGAGGATTCAGACTTTGATCTCAGATATTTCACACCAAACTGCAACACCAATCTCAAATATACTGATATACAGTCAGCTTTTAGAAGAGCTCTGCCAGGGTCAGGAAGAGCGGGAGTATGCGGCAGTGGTGGGAAGGCAAGCGGAAAAACTAAAGTTTCTGTTGGATTCTCTGGTGAAAGTCTCACGGCTGGAAAATGGAATCATTCAGACCAACCCGGTATTGGGGAGTGTGGGAAGTTTGGTCGAGGAAGTGCGGGCTATGGGGGAGTCCAAAGCAGCGAAAAAGGAGATTTCCATCGAGACAAAGGGAGAAGATCTTCCTGTGACGGCATATTTTGATTACAGGTGGACGGTGGAAGCTTTGTACAACCTTGTGGATAACGCGATAAAATATACAGATTCCGGTGGAAAAATTCAGATTGAGGTAATTCCCTACACAATATTTTGCAGAATTAATGTGATAGACGACGGAAGAGGAATCTGTGAGGAAGACCAGGCTAAAATTTTTCAGCGTTTTTACCGGAGCAAGGATGTGCTGGAACAGGAAGGTGTGGGGCTGGGGCTGTATCTGACCCGTGAAATTCTGAAAGGAGAGGGAGGATATCTCAAAGTATCCTCTAAGGAAGGCCAAGGGAGTACGTTTTCGGTATTCCTGCTGATGCCGGACAATACTGCAAGACAAGAGAATAGTATGGGTAAGCAAAGGGAGGTAAAGAACGATGTATGAATTGATACAAATTTCAGAGCACAATTATTATATTCAAAGCCCTGCGAAGATCGGGCTAGTGAAATTAAATGAGACGGAGGTCTGTTTGATCGACAGTGGGAACGACAAGGAAGCAGGGCGTAAGGTACGGCAGATTCTGGACGCCAACGGCTGGCGTCTGAGGACGATCTATAACACGCATTCCAATGCCGACCACATCGGGGGAAACCAATACTTGCAGAAGCAGACGGGGTGTGAGATCTATACGCCGGGGATTGAGTGTGATTTTACTCGGCATACGGTTCTAGAGCCAGCGTTTTTGTATGGCGGTTATCCGCCGAAAGATCTGCGGCACAAATTTTTGATGGCAAAGGAAAGTGACGCTAAGGAGCTGACGAAGGGGGCACTGCCAGAAGGACTTGAGGCGCTGCCGCTTCCAGGGCATTTTTTTGAGATGACAGGATTTCGCACAGCCGATGATGTGGTTTATCTGGCGGACTGTCTTTCCAGTCGCGAAGTACTGGACAAGTATCAGATTGGATTTCTCTACGATGTGAGGGCGTATCTATCCACATTGGAAATGGTGAAGGCGCTGAAGGCGAAGCTCTTTGTCCCGGCTCACGCGCCTGTCACGGAGGACATCACAGAGTTGGCGCAGTATAACATTGATAAGACCCATGAGACCGCAGAGCACATTCTGGAAAGGTGCGGCGAGCCGATCTGCTTTGAGCATCTGCTGCAAAGGCTTTTCGCGGATTATAAGCTGGAGATGAATTTCCAGCAGTATGCTCTGATTGGAAGCACTGTGCGTTCCTATTTGGCATGGCTGAAGGACAACGGCCGTCTGAAGGTGCGTTTTGAGGATAACCTGCTTTTGTGGGAGCGGGTGTAGAGAGCATGGAGTGAAAAGGAGAGGAAAAATGGTGAAGAAAAAGCTGATTTTAGTGATTAATCCCGGCTCTACTTCCACGAAAGCGGCCTGCTTTCAGGAGAAAAAGTTGGTGAATTCCCGTGAGATTCTTCATGGGGCCGAGGAATTGAAGAATTTTTCTTCCATCAATGAACAGCTGGAATTTCGAAAAGAGGCTGTTTTGAGCTATCTGAGAGAGAATGGATTAGGGCCGGAGGATTTGCAGGCCATAGCCTGCCGGGGCGGTAATGTGGGACAGCTAGAGCCGGGGGCGTATGAGGTAGACCAGGCTTTTGTCGAGGCATCCTTCCATTCGGAAACTCCGCATCCGGCGAATCTGTCACCGATCATCGGATATGAAATTGCCAAAGAGGTGAACGAAAAGTTAGGAAGGACACCGGACAGTCCGGACGCTTTGAAAGCCTATGTCTATGACCCTGTCTGCGGCTGCGGGATTCCGGAAAAGCTCTACACCATCACTGGGATACCGGAAATAGAGAAACCCTTTCTCACCCATGTGCTGAACAGTCGAGCTGTCAGCATTGAAGAGGCCAAAAGAGAAGGAAAGAAGCTGGAAGAGACCTGTTATATTGTGGCACACTTAGGCGGCGGGATTACGGTGAATCTCCTGAAAGGCGGCCGGATTTTAGATCTTGTGGGGGATGACGAAGGAGGATTTTCCCCGGAGCGTTCCGGGGGGCTTTCGGTTCGTCTTTTGACCAAGTTGTGTTACAGCGGCCGTTATACAGAACAGGAGATGCAAAAGCGTCTGAAGGGCAAGGGCGGTCTGATGGCTTATCTGGGAATGAACGATCTGCGGGAAGTGGAAAAAAAGATCGCCCAGGGTGATAAACAGGCAGCGTTGATATTGGATGCAATGATTTTGCAGACGGCCAAGGATATCGTTTCCCTGGGTGCGGTGACATGTGGGAAGATAGACAAGATTATTTTGACTGGGGGTATGGCCCACTCGAAGATGCTCACAGATAAGTTGAGAGAACGGGTGGAATTTTTGGCCCCAGTGGATGTGATCGCCGGAACCTATGAGATGGAAGCACTGGCATTTGGAATTTTGCGGGTGCTGCGGGGAGAAGAGAAGGCCCGTCGATTGCCCGGGCAGACCAAGAAGGATTGAAAAGAAGATTTGAATAAGAAGAAATGTCTCCAGACTGTAATATTTCAGAAACTGTCTGGAGATTTTCTTTTGTTAGAATCATCCAAAGGGCAAGGCCGGGGTGAGGGCCGGTACTTGTGAAAGGAGGAGTCATGAAGATACTGGAAGTAAAGAACCTGAGAAAAGAGTATGGCCAGGGTGAAACCCTGGTAAAAGCTTTGGACGGAGTGAACCTGAGTGTGGAAAAAGGAGAATTCCTGGCAGTGGTGGGAAGCAGCGGAAGCGGAAAATCGACGCTGCTGCATATGATGGGCGGACTGGATGTGCCTACCAGCGGCGAGGTGATTGTAGACGGAAGAAATTTAGCGAAGATGAAGGACGAACAGCTTACGATTTTTCGGAGACGAAACATCGGTTTTGTGTTTCAGAGCTATAACCTGGTTCCCATGCTGAATGTCATGGAGAACATCACGCTGCCGTTGGGACTGGACGGGAAGAAGGCGGACGGGGCATATATTCGGGAGATTGTCAAAACCCTGGGCTTAGAGGAAAAGACTGAGAGCCTGCCAAGCCAGCTTTCCGGCGGACAGCAGCAGAGGGTGGCCATCGCGCGGGCCCTGGCGTCGAAGCCAGCGATTTTGTTGGCGGATGAACCCACGGGGAATCTAGACAGCCGTACCAGCCAGGATGTGCTGGGGCTTTTGAAGGTTACCTGTGAAAGGTTTCATCAGACCATGGTGATGATTACCCACAATGAAGAGATTGCACAGCTTGCGAACCGAATTATTCGGATAGAGGATGGAAAACTGGTGAAAGGAAGTGGTCTCCATGATTTCTGTGAATAGTAGACCTACCCTGAGACTTCTGACCAGACGTTTTCTAAAGTTGAACCGGGGGAGAAACCTGATCGCAGTTCTGGCGATTGTGATGACGGCAGTGATGTTCACCTCGGCGTTTACAGGCGTGCTGTCTGTGCTGCGCTCCACCATGAACCAGGACATGCGGACCAGTATGGATTCCAGTCATCTGGCAATTCAGGATTTGACGAAGGAGCAGTTTGAACAGATCAGAGACTATGAAAAAATCGATCGAATGGGATACACGGTTTTTATGTCGACGGCGGAAAACGCCAAGCTGAGAGATTCTGGGACGGAGATACGGTATGCAGACAGGAACGGAGCGTCAAGCTATCAATGTCTGCCCACTGTAGGGAATCTCCCAAAGAAGGAAAACGAGGCAGCCATGAGCACGATCACCTTGGATCTTCTGGGGGTGCCTCATCAACTTGGAAGTCCTGTCACTCTGGAATTTATGCTGTCGGGCAAAAAGGTGACCCAGACGTTTTCACTGAGTGGCTACTGGGAAGGGGACACTCTGGCTCAGGCGCAGATGATCTGGGTGTCAGAACGATACTGCTTAAAGCATGTTAAGACTGCTACAGAAAAGGCGATCGCCCTTGGAGATTATGAGGGGGACTACAATCTGAGCCTCTGGTTTCGCACCCCGCTGTTTTTGGAGCATTACAAAGAAGAGATAGATCAAAGATATGGGGTTTCGGACACACAGGCCCGGATGGATATACCGCCGGCCTACGATAAACTGTTCGGGGAAGACGGGTTTCCAGTGGGAACAGTGCTTCTGATTCTGGCGGTGATTTTTCTGGCCGGATACCTGATTATCTATAATGTGTTCTATATCTCTGTGAAAAACGATATCCAGTCCTATGGACTTTTGAAAAACGCTGGGACGACGGGCAGGCAGCTTCGATGGATTGTGCGCAGGCAGGCGTTGGTTCTGGCGGCGGTGGGAATTCCCATAGGCCTGCTGACGGGCTGGTTCGTGGGGCGGGGCATGACTCCTTATCTGCTTACCTCTGAACTGGGCGGTGAAAAGCCGCAGATACTCATCAGCACGAATCCCTGGATTTTTCTGGGAGCAGCGCTGTTTTCCCTGGGAACAGTGTACACAGCCAGCCTTCGCCCCTGCAAAATGGTGGCGAAAATCTCTCCGGTGGAGGCGGTGAAATTAGAAGAGCCATCTGTGAAAGGAAAGCGCAAGAAGACCGGAAAGGTGACTCCTGTGCGGATGGCGCTGGGAAATATGCGCAGAATGTGGAGAAAGTCTGTCTTGGTGATTTTGTCTTTGACTCTGCCTATTTTTCTGCTGAACTGTGCATATGTGGTCCGGGAGAGCTTTGACTTTGACCTCTATATTGACAGCTTTATTTCCTCCGATTTTTGCGTTACAGGATGTTCCATGAACGCCAAGTATTCTGATTTTCATGCGATCACTCCGCAGTTTCTGGAGGAACTGGAAAAAAGAGAAGAGGTAGAATCGGTGGCCTGTGTGTATGAGACAGAAACCATGCATGATCTGGACGATAACGGATATGAGAATCTAGGGCGGTTGATGCGAAAGGCAAAAGAGGAAAATATCATCGACGGATACCAGATGGAACGGGAGCAGAAATTCCTGGAAAGCAGACAGGTGATTTCCCATGTCCTAGGAGTCAGCCAGGGGGCTTTTGAGAAAATGGAATTTTTGGGGGAAGGCTGTACCTGGGAGGAGTTTCAGTCCGGGAACTATGTGATTGTGAACAGACAGAGGGACATTCCGGGAAATTACTACCATCCAGGAGATACCGTCACCGTAGAGCTGGGTGAAGGACGGGAGGGAACCTATACGGTTCTGGCTGTGGGAGAGCTGGCCTACGATCTGGATTATCCCTTTGCTGCAGGCACTTATTTTGACTATTCCTTTTATCTTCCGGCTCAGGAGTATCTGAAGCTGGGTGGAAATTCCGGCGCCATGACGGCGGGGATAGATGTCCGGGACGGCACGCAGAGAGCCTTTGATCGATGGCTGAAAGCTTACACAGAGGAAAATTCCAGCACAGAGCTCTATGTACAGTCCAGAATGTCCATTGAAAAAGAATGTGAACAGTTTGCCGGAAAATATATCATGGTTTTAGGGCTTTTATGCGGCGTAATCTTTGTGATCGGCGTGCTGAATTTCTTTAATACCTCGGCGGTTTCCATCCTGACTCGGAAAAAGGAATTGTCTTTGTTGGAGGCAGTCGGAATGACGAAGAAACAGATTCGGCGGATGCTCATGACGGAGGGCAGTCTTTACTTTTTGGTGTCTTTGCTGATTGCGGATACCGTGGGACTTGTACTCATGAAAAGTGTGCTGATGCGGACAGTGGGGCAGACATTCTTTTTTGTCTATACACCGTCGGTGACTGCCAGCCTGGCGGCTATGCCGCTTTTATTGCTGATCGCTTTTGGTGTTCCCCTGTACAACTACCGGAAAATGTGTCGGGAGACGATTGTGGAGCGAATACGGGAGGAGTGAGAAAGAAAAGCGGTGCGTAGGGAGTACGACGGCGTCAGTGTTCAGTTGGAAACTGTAAAAGCAAAGTTTCTCTCTGATAGATAAGCAGGAGAATCTGTGGTATACTAAGGATGTATAAAAGGAACAATCCAAGCAAGTCTGTTTGAGAGGATGTGAGCAGGGTGATTAACAATGAGATTAATGCAATCAAAGACAGAATCTGCCTGACAGTAATGCCGAAACGGATTTACCTGTTCGGTTCTTTTGCAAAAGGTACTTATAATGAAGACAGCGACTATGATTTTTATATAGTAGTCCCGCACGATGCTGGAAATCAGATTGAGCTGTCTCAGAAAGCATATAAATCTCTCCGTGGAATCCGAAAGCGCCCGGTTGACATTGTGGTAGGGTACGAATCGTCCTTTGATGAGAGAGCAAAAGAAAATACCCTTGAGAAAATTGTGAAACAGGAGGGTTTGTTATTATATGAAAGATAAGGAACTGCTTCAGGAATGGATTAATTTTGCCAAAATGGATTTTCTTACAGCAAAGCATCTTTAATGAGCATATGTATCCGAAGCCGCTGGAAATTATCTGTTATCACTGCCAGCAGTCCATTGAAAAGCTGCTAAAAGGTCTTTTAATTTCTAAAAATGTGACGATAAAAAGACTCATGACCTCGGTCTTCTGGCAGAACTGCTTCAGGAATATGAAACTGTAGATGAGAAATATCTTGAGATGTGCGATGATCTGACGCCGTATGGTGTAAAGATTCGATATTCACAGGAGCTCTACATTGAGGAATATCATGTTACAAAAGCACTGCAGGAGCCGGAAATCTTGTATGATTGGCTGATGGGAATCTTAGAAAGTTAACAAGAAAGTCAGAACAGGCAGGAAGAAAAACAGATAAAGAAAGGTGAAATATAGAAATGCGTAGAAAGCAGGTGTGCATGGAGAAAAACTTACATGTCGCTTGCTTTCTTTATTTGATTTGAAGAATGTACTTGAAGCAACTAAAATAGATCATTGGCAGAACTGTCTTTGTGAAGCATTCGGAGAGGTGTTCAGCGTTTATTGTGTGAATCTGCTACAGGTCAAGCAGAGCAGGTAGAAAAAAGAGAAGGGAAAGGAGCGTTTTTCCTGCAAACACAATGTTTTCAAGTAGACGCAAAAGGGAAATTTTGGTAGGATGAAAACAAGAAGTGACAGGTTGATTTTGGAATTACTATACCATGAGAGTTTACTGGACGGTGAATGGGGAGAAAGTATTCGGAGCTTATGCAGAGTGGAAGCAGATGCG